>CAUJKL010000779.1 GCA_963204995.1 Planctomycetota bacterium
CTCGCTGGTAGTCCTGTTACTTCGCGAACATCTCGATACCGATGAACAACGCCAAGCCGCCGGTCACGAGCAGATAGAACCCGTAATGCACAGCAGCAATGAGGAAGTCCAGATCCAGACTTGCGTAAGCCGCGAAGGCACCCGCGAACACCATCGCGACCACGATGGGAATCATCATGGGGAGTGACAGCAAACCCCAATTGTAAATGATGTACCAGTAAGCGGCCCACAAGAATGCGTACGCTCCACCACACGCCAGGACGCGAATCAATAAGTCCTTTCCGTCCCAAGGCTCCAGTTCATCGTTGCGAAGAAATGTGTAGCCACCCAAAACAATTGGCGGAGCCAACAATATTGCACCCAGGAGCGGAATAATGGTGGGGATGGATTCTGAACTGCGCAGGATGATCGCCAGAACCAAGACCACAAGCACTGCGGCTCCGATGCCAGCCGCGATCTTCGGTGAGAATCTGGTTTCTTCGCGCAAGATCGGCTTCGAAACTGATTTCCCCTTCGAATCCTTCAATGTCTCCGATTCAGGGGCATGGATCACGACCTGATCTTCAAGCGATGGGATCGTGATCTCGATCTTGCACTTGGGACAGGGCCCCTTTTGGCCAGCGAACTTCTCGCTGACACTAAAGCGTTTCTTGCAACCTGGGCAAACGACAGTCAACGGCACGGGCGGACTCGATCTCGATGAAACTCAGATACAGTCAGAAAGGTAATGACTTAGTGTTGGCGAACGGACAAGCCGAGTCAAGCGTCCCGATTTCCTTGAACTAGCTACTTGCCTGTCGCGTCGTCTCGGTTCAAAATTGACTTCCCGTATCCCGATCCCCTATCAAGGAGCCTGTTTTCGATGTCCATCTCATACCGTTGTCTCGTCACTGCGATTCTACTATCTGCCGCCACTTCATTCGCGGCCGACCCTAACGCGGTCGTATTCACGGACCCCGCAAAGGCTGGCATCGACTATGACTTGCAGGGCGAATACGCGGGAACCGTACCGAGCGGCGATGAGGATTTGAAGATCGGCGTTCAAATCATCGCGCTCGGCAACGAAAACTTTCAAGCGACCGGATTCATCGGTGGATTGCCCGGTGATGGTTGGTCACGCGGCGATAAGTCACACACAGCCGAAGGCAAACTAGAGAACGGCAGCTTGCGATTTACGACCGATCAAGACGGCGGCGAGGCAGTCTCTGAAGTCAAGGACGGTTCTATTATCGTTTACATCGGCGGCACGAAGGTCGCTGAATTCACCAAGGTCCATCGCCAGAGCCCTACGCTCGGCGCGAAACCGCCCGAGGGTGCCATCGTCTTGTTCGACGGCAGCTCAACCGACGCCTGGGAAGGCGGCGAGATCATCGACGGCAAGTGGCTCGGCGCGCAGAACATCGCGACCAAAGAGAAGTTCGGCGATCATCAGCTGCATATCGAATTCCAAACGCCATTCATGCCGACGTCACGCGGGCAAGGTCGAGGCAACAGCGGCGTTTATTTACAAAGTCGCTACGAGGTGCAAGTTCTCGATTCATTCGGCTTGGAAGGCAAGAACAATGAATGTGGCGGCATCTACTCGATTGCCGAACCCATCGTGAACATGTGCTTCCCGCCCTTGGCTTGGCAAACCTACGACGTCGATTTCACGGCGGCTCGCTACGACGACAGCGGCAAGAAGATCAAGAACGCTCGCGCCACCATTCGCCACAACGGTGTCGTGATTCACGACGACTTGGAACTCGCGCACGGAACGCCCGGCCGCCATGCAGAAGGCCCCGAACCGGATGCCCTGTTCTTACAGAACCATGGCAACCCAGTGGTGTTTCAAAACATCTGGGTCGTGAAGAAGTAACATTCTGCCGGTAGTAGGCCCACGGCAAGCATCATCTCAGTGCCCCGTGGCAGTCTGCGCGAGTAACTCGCACAGCGCGCCCGAAATCATCGCGGCGTCTTCGGCGAATAGCTCGTCCAGCGCCACTGCAACTGCGTCGTCTCGTACGAAGTGACGACCCCGGCGAGCCAGGCTTGGTCCCTCATCTAGCGAAGCGACGATAACATCGAGTCGATGGGTTAGGATCGGTGGACAAATAAGTGTCGTAGGACGGGTCTCCTGGCCCGTCATGCGACGGACGGGCCAGGAGACCCGTCCAACCTGTGCGGCAACTGTTGTTCGATCGATCCTCAACGCTTCCGCCTCCTGTGTGTCTCGGAGCCGGTCACGTCTTTGTTCCGAACCTGCGAGTCCGAGAGAATCCTGCGGTAGCGGATCTAGAAACGCGATGCCTCGCGCGATCGCGAGCTGGCCTTCGCCTTCCGTGTTGAACGCCGGTTCGTTCAACGAGTTGATGACCTGCAGCACATCGATTGGCGCGACGAACCGATCGCCATTTGTGTCGATGTAGAAGAACTCAGTCAGGCCGGCGACTGAGGTTGGAGTCGCGAGCGATTCGGGGCCGGTCGTATTCAAACGGTTGATAATGATCAATGCGTCGAGAGGCGAAACGTGACCGTCACGATTCGAGTCCAGCGGACGAAGCGGATTACGGAAGGGAGCTGTATTGACGACCTCGACGGACGCGTTGTTTTGCGTCAGGACATGGACGTACTGGCCATCGATAATCTGCGGAATCACAGCGGTCCAACCGCCTCCGTAGTTCACCGTATCGCCATCACCATGCCGCACTCGTAACGTGTCCGTGGTGGTCGAGAGGTTGATGACGGTGTTGACGTTCAACGTCAGCACGTTCGCGCTGCTGCCGGCGATGTCGATCGTTTCGAAGCCCCGCAGGTCACCGTTGGCGATGCTCGTCAGATCAAGGTGCTGCCCCCCGCCAACGAGACGCAAGGTGTCGTTGCCGAGGCCGGCATCCCCGCCGACAAACCCGCTGAAGATGGCGTCCAGATTTGCGATGTTGATCGTATCGTCGCCCGCGGTCCCGGAGATATTGAGCCGGCGCAGGGCCGAGCCTGGAGTGCGAAACAACTCGGTCGTTCCGTTGCGAACAACCATTTCGTTCCCGTCGGCGAACACTTCCAACTCGCCAGACATCGGGGGTCTAATTGCAACCTCTGCGCCTCCGTCAGTGTCTCCGTCCAGCAACGTGATGACGTAGTCTTCGACTTCGCCATCCGGAGCAGATCCGGTAGGCGCCAGACCACCGCTGGAACTTAGCCGGAAGCGAGCACCAATATCGCCAGGTATCGCTCCGCCCGGCACCGTGAAGCTCAAGATGTTCGTACCGGCCACAACGTCGGTACTGGCAAAGATCTGCTCGTTCGCCTCGTTCCAAGCACCGTTGTGATTGAAGTCGAGCCAGGCATCTAGCTTCGCAGCACCCGAAGCGAGGACCGAGAAGTTAAACTGCGTCGCGTGTCCGGCCGTGGCGACGAAGCTGGAAACGGCCCGCACACCATCGTCATCGTTGGTGCTGTTGTTGTCATCGCCACCCGAGCCGCCTTGGCCTGCCTCTGCATCCGGCTGGCCCTCTGGTTCAGCATCAATGTTTGTTCCCAGTAGCAACGCTCCGAGGGTGTGACGCGCACCGTTGTTGGCAAGCAGCGTCGGGAACGTTGGATCTGGGAGGTCGCCAAAGTCCTGACTGAACTCGAACGCACCCATATCGACCGTGGCCCTACCGCTGCCGGCATCGACAATGCGAGTGAATGGAGTGCCGCGTTGATCGAAGTCGCCCACATCGGCAGGAATCGCGTTGTCGCCAGCATCGATGGCAGGGCTGCCGGGCAACAGAGCATGCGTCTTGGTCGAACCGCCATTGTATTGCAATGGGCCGAGTAAGGGGTCGATGAGACCCGCACCGGTGGAACTGCCGACGATATTTCCAACAGGACTCTCGACCAGTTTGGTTCCGGCGTTATCGCCGACCAAGCTGCGGACGACCGACCAGAACGTGCTGAGTTCGTCTGGCAGAGAGATGTCCGATCCCCTTCGAGTGGCAACGTTTCCCGCGACGATGGCATTCCGAAGGAACAGCGTCTGCTCCGCTTCGCCGACACGGAAACCGATGCCGCCACCTTCGTTCGCAAAGTTCTCGGTGATGGTGCTGTTGGTGATCATGGCTATTCCAGGTGCGTAAATGCCACCGCCATAGTCAGCCGAGTTCCCAGAGATCGTGCTGTTCGTGATTGTAACGACACCATTGCTGATCGAGACCCCACCGCCTTGGTCGGCGAAGTTCCCGGAGATCGTACTGGCATGGATTGCCACGACGCCCGCCGACGCGTAGACCCCGCCGCCATGATCTGCGGCGTTCCCGTGAATCGTACTCTGATTGATCGTCAGCGCTGCGGGCGAAGCGAAACGGACGGCACCACCGTGGTTGCCTGCTCCCGCTGCCAAGCCACCCGTCAGAGTCAGACCGTCAAGTGTGACATCGCCAGCGAGGTTCGTGATATCGAAGACTCGTGAGCCCCGCCGTGCGTCAATGGTCGTGCGATTCGCGCCTAGCCCAGTAATCGTCACAGCGTCGTCGATCACCAGTTCGCCAAGCGTCAGATTAATCGGCTGATTCGCTAGAGATGGATCGAACGAAATCGTGTCGCCAATGAGGTTGCGATTCGCCGCAGTGATCGCTTCACGCAGACTGAGCAACCCGTCAGCGTCGTCTACTACGTCGAGATTCGTCGTCACCAGGAACGACATCGGCTCGGGCGGCAAGTACTCGTACGCTCCCATATCGACGGTGGCCGCGCCGCTACCGCTGCCGAGAAAACGGGGAAACGAAGTCCCACGCTGATCGAACTCCAACGCTGCTCCGTCCGAATCCACCGCCTGTGCGTTGTCGCCTCCATCAATGGCGGGACTGCGAGGCAGGAGAGCATGAGTAAAGGTGGGACCGCCATTGTCCTGTAGCGGTCCGAGCAGTGGAGCGATGATACCAGCACCGCTCGAATCTCCGATCAAGTTGCCGTTGGTGTCAACGGTTCGAGCTTCAGTCAGCGACGTACCGGTGTTGTCGCCGATCAAGCTGTGCGTGACGACCAGATTCGTATTGGGATTGTCCGGTGCAGTGAAGTCCGGATCCGTGCCTGCCGGGGCCGTGTTGCCCGCGACAATCGAGTTACGAATCGTCAGCAACCTGCCTTGATCGGGAACCAACGCGATGCCGCCGCCATCCGTGGACGCTGTGTTCTTTGTGATCGTGCTGTTGGTGATCGTCAACGCTCCGCTGCCGGGAGCGAAGATGCCGCTGCCCACGTTGCCAGAGAGCGTGCTATTCGTGATCGCGACGCTGCCACCGTTCGCGACTATTCCACCACCCTCGTTCCCCGAGAGCGTGCTGCTCGTGATTGTGACGGTGCCTCCGTCCGCGATGATTCCCCCGCCGAAGAACTCGCTGCTGTTCCCAGAGATCGTGCTGTTGGCCACCGTCAGCACAGCGGAAAGCACGGCGATCCCGCCGCCATCTGCGTCGCCCGTCGTGCTGTTTCCCAAGATGGTACTGCTCACGATATTGACGACTCCGGCCGACGCAAGAATGCCGCCACCAGTCGCGCCGTCCCCGACCGTGCTGTTTTCGGAGATCGTACTGTTGATGATCGACAGAGTTCCCGTCGAGTCGAAGCGAATTCCACCACCGCCATCGGACGCGGCAGTCGTTTGGCCTCGGGTCAGAGTCAGATCGTCCAGTGTGATGTCGGCAGCGGTTCTGGTGATTCTCAGCACGCGAGAATTCTGTTGGGCGTCGATGATGGTCTTATCTCGTCCCAAGCCGGTGATTTCTGCGGACTCTTCGATCACAAGTTCGCCAAGCGTCAGATTGATCCGCTGATTCGCGAGGGATGCGGCGAACGTAATCGTATCGATCCCAACGCTGATATTGGACGCATTGATCGCTTCCCGCAAACTGACTGTTCCGTTGTCTTCCGTCTCGTCGAGAGCCGTTGTCACAACGAACGAGGCAGGAGCGAGCTTCTGACGCTCGAACGCACCCATATCCACCGCACCCAAGCCGCCATCGACGATGCGGGCAAAGGTCGCGCCTCGCTGGTCGGTGGTCAACAGCATGGCGTGTGCATTATCGCCTGCGTCGGTAGCCAGACTGCCAGGCAGAAGGGCATGGGTCAACGTCGGGCCACCGTTGTCTTGCAGTGGCCCAAGTCCTAAGTCCGCGACCGCAATGCCAATCAAGTTGCCACTGGCGTCGGCAGTTTGCGCTTCCGGCAGCGACGTGCCTGTATTGTCGCCGATCAAGCTGTGCGTGACGACCAGATTCGTATTGGGATTGTCCGGTGCGGTAAAGTCCGGGTTCGTGCCTGCCGGGGCTGTGTTGCCCGCGATAATCGAGTTGCGAATCGTCAGCAACCTGCCTTGATCCGGAACGAGCGCGATGCCGCCGCCGTCCGTGGATGCTGTGTTCTCTGTGATTGTACTGTTGGTGATCGTCAGTGCTCCGCTGCCGGGAGCGAAGATGCCGCTGCCCACGTTGCCGGATATCGTGCTGTTGGTGACCGCCACGCTACCGCCGTTCGCAACAATCCCACCGCCCTCGTTTCCCGAGAGGGTGCTACTCGTGATCGTCACAGTGCCGCCGTCGGCGATGATCCCACCACCGAAGAACTCGCTGCTGTTTCCAGAGATTGTGCTGTTGGCAACCGTTAGCACAGCGGATGACACGGCGATCCCGCCGCCATCTGCGTCGCCTGTCGTGCTGTTTCCCGAGATGGTACTGTTCGCGATGCTGACGATTCCAGCAGACGCAAAAATGCCACCGCCAGTCGCACCGTCGCCGACCGTGCTGTTTTCGGAGATCGTACTGTTGATGATGGACAGAGTTCCCGTCGAGTCGAAGAGAATTCCGCCGCCACCGTCGGCCTCGGCGGTCGTTTGGCCGCGGCGAATCGTTAGACCGTCGAACGTGACATCGCCGGCGTCGTGGGCGACTCGGAACACTCGGGAGTTCTGTCCGGCGTCGATCGCCGTTTGATCTTGTCCCAAACCGCGGATCGTAACGGTGTCGAGGATGACTAACTCGCCAAGCGTCACTTGGATCGGCTGGTCTTCCGCTGGCACGTCGAACGTAATCGTCTCGTCGAGTCCCACGCTGCCGTTGGCCGCGTTGATCGCTTCGCGCAGACTGATCACGCCGTCGTTGTCGTCCATGACATCCTGAGCTGTCGTGACGATGAAGAACTCGGGAGCGAGAACCTGTCGCTCGTAGGCACCCATATCAACCTTGGCGTTGCCGTTGCCTGCGGCGATGCGGGCAAACGGCAAACCGCGCTGATCGGTCGTGAATGCGACATCGTCCTCGTTGCCAGGAATGCCGTCCGCGCCGGGGGCTTTCGCTTGATCATTGTTGCCTGCGTCAATCGCCGGACTGCCGGACAACAGCGCGTGCGTTGCGATCAAGCCTCCGTTCAACCTCAGTGGCCCGAGGCGCGGATTAATGCTGCCCGCGCCAGTCGGGTTGCCGATTAGATTACCGTTGGCATCCGCGCTCTGAGCCTCGTCCAGCATCGTGCCCGCGTTGTCGCCGATCAGGCTATTGGTGACCGTTAAGTTGCCGGCAGTGTTCGATGCCGTGAAATCTGGATTCGCGACAGTTCCCGAGTTTCCGGCCACGATCGAGTTGCGAATTGTGAGCGGGAAGTTGCCAGGGGCGTGAATGCCGCCGCTTAAGTTTGTGGCAGAGTTAGCAGTGATCGTGCTGTTGATGATCGTCGATTCAACCGTCCCTCCTACGGCAATCCCGCCACCGTTATTAGCCGAGTTTCCTGAGATCGTGCTGTTGATGACGGTTACATGGGCGTCTGGCGTTGACGAAATACCGCCGCCATCCGTAGCTGACGTGTTGTTGGAGACGGTGGTGTTGGTCACAACCAAGCCACCGTTAGCAACTCGTATCCCTCCACCGTCATTCGACGAACTATTCCCGGAGATGGTGCTGTCGGTAACGGAGACAACGCCGTTGGACGCAGAAATAGCCCCGCCGGCTCCAGTTGAGGTATTATCGCTGAGAATGCTGTTATTGGTCACCATCACGCCACCCGAACCCGCGTTAATGCCGCCTCCTTGGCCAGCTGTGTTTCCGGAGATAGTACTGTTGCGAACCGTCACTTGACCAACCCCTCCAGAAATTCCGCCGCCTTGCGGTGCTGTGTTGTCAGAGATCGTGCTATCGATCACGGTCACCGCACCAGACGTTGAAATCCCGCCACCGAGCTGAGCGTTCGCTGTGTTTCGCGAGATCTTGCTATTCGTCACGACCACATCGCCATTATCAGAGTTGATCCCGCCGAAAAATGCCGATGTATTGTCGGAGATGGTGCTGTTGGTGACCGTGATGTTACCGCTGGCCGCGGTAGCAGAAGTGTGAATACCGCCGCTGTTTCTGGAGATGATACTATTGTCGATCATCACGTCACCTTCGCCTCCGTCAATGCCCTGGCCAGCGGAGTTGTCAGCGATGGTGCTATCCTTCACGATGACCGCTCCCCGTGCGAAAATCCCATCGCCTGACGTGTTTCCGATGATCTTGCTGTTGTTAGTCAGCGTTACCTGACCCTGCGTCAAGATGCCGCCACCAGTGTTTCCGGAGATGGTGCTGTTGGTTACGGTGACTGGACCTGCTCCCGTCTTGATACCGCCTCCGAGTTGAGCGGAGTTGCCCGCGATCGTGCTTCCGGTCACGATCACTTCGCCGCTAGATGTAGCGACACCGCCGCCGCTCGTGTTGGTTGCGGAGTTCCCTGAGATCGTGCTGTTGGTGACCGTGATACTTCCAGTATCAGTCCGTATGCCGCCGATGAAGCCTGATTGGTTATTCGAGATGGTGCTATTGGAGACGGTCACATTACCGGCACCTTGTGCCCAAATACCGCCGTTCGCGTTTGCGGTAATCACGCTGTTGGTAACGACGATGGTGCCATCGAAACGAGAGAGAACGCCGATGCTATCGTTTCCCGATATGGTGCTGTTCTCCACAGTCAGCTCACCCGATGACTGAAAGTAGATCCCGCCTCCCGAGTTGACTCCCGTTCCCCCGGTCAGAGTCAGACCGCTGACCGTGACATTCCCAGATGTCGCGTTGATAGTAAGGACACGAAGGCGGTTCTGCTGAGCATCGATTGTCAGTCTGTCTTGTCCCGGTCCTTCGATCCGCACCGTCTCGCTCACTGATGGTTCCGGAAAACCAAAGGGAATGCTGTTCAACAATATCGTCCCGCCGCCGAGTTCTTCGGCGAACACGATCACGTCCTGCGTTGGTGCGGATTCGCCGACCTCTGATCCGTCGACACTTTTATTCGAATTCGCGGCCTCGATGGCTTCGCGTAAGGTGACCTGGCCGTCCACCACCATGTTGTCGTCAAGACTCGTTACGGTGATCGTGGCCAGCACCCGCCGGTCTTCAAGCGGCTCGAACCAGAGCGAGCGACGTCGGTTCTCATTTCGGCGGCGATTGTGGCGAACGTGCTTCTTCCAAGATCGGCGATTGAAATTCATGACGTTTCTCGATTGTTTGTGACGAGGCGCTGAAGAAATGCCCTGCGCATCGTCAAGTGAATTGTTGGCGAAAGTAAGGAATTACATGCGACAGAAGGCGGAGTTTCGAGTTAGCCTAATCCTGCTTCGGGCGATTCGCGATCCGCAAGATCCTGACAGATGTCGCTACAGAGGTCTCGGCCCAATGTGGTGAGCTGATAGCCGGAACGATTGTCGATCAGGTTTCGGCGTTTCAACCCGGCCAGCATGCCGCGAAGATAAGGGCCGTATTTGTAGCCGGTCTCTTCCGCCAGCTGCGGGCCGGTCAGCTTGTCATGCTCGAAGAGCATGCACAGAACGCGTTGTTCGGCACGATTGAGAATAGGCGTGTCTCGAGCGCTGCGAAGTAGATCGAGCATCGCATCGATGTCCCTTTTCCGAACTCGAATAACTAATTCAGCATGTAGCTCGATGTGGTCGTCCGTCGGCTGTTTCTTCGCCGCTGGCATCGCTGTCTCCTCGTTCTGAAGGAGTCGTTGTTCGATCACTGTGAGTTAATGCAATTTGGTGCCGAAAGTCTGCCAAACTAAATGCGGAAAACGTGGCGCGCCAGCCATCAGAACTTTGGCCGTAGGACGGACGCTCACAAAACAACTTCCTCTTTCAATCACGTCCAAGAGCCGGGGAATGCCCCTGGCTTGCCCAGGGGATAGTTCCGTTCACTGCTAAGTAAACGGCACCATAAACGGTGCCAATGCCTCAATGATGCCACCGGCTTGTCCCGGTGGTGCCTCACGCTTCTCGCTCGCAACCGTCGCTGCCTCAGTAACGAACGTAACTATCCACGGGAGAAGCCCGTGGCATTTGATGTTCAATCCGCCCCGCTGCTGTAGTAACGAACGTAATCGACCACCGGGCGAGCCGGTGGCATTTGATGCGTTGTAAGCACCCAGTCACAAGTTTATTGACATTAGTCGTTTAACGGCAAGCCGAAGGCGTAAGCGGACGCAAGCGAACGGTCGCCTTCGGCTTGCCGTTAAACTAAGAAACTCGCAGCCTAGTTTTGGAAACGCGCCCCACTGCTTGCGCGCAAGCAGTGGCACCCAAGCACCTAAATTGTTAATCGTGACGAAGCACTATTCCGGCTGGGCGAGAGCCTGGAATTCGTCGTGCGGCAGGAGTGTCTGCCGGCCTGGTTCGCGTTCGACGATATAAACCAACTCGTCAGTCGTGTTGTCGGGAATGTCGATCGCTTCGCCGGCACCAGTCAGCGTTGCGGACTTGCCGTCGGGCAACATGATCGTGACCCATTGCGGTTGGCAGTCCGGATACGAGAACGAGCGAATCGTGCCCGAAGCGGCTGCGGCAATGAACCGCTTGCCGTCCGGCAGGAACGCTGCCGAGAAGCCAAGATAATCGCGAAAGTCGGAGACAACGTGGAGTTGTTGATCAGCTTGAATGTCGTGAACGGTGATTCCGTTCACATTTCTGCCCAACGCGATCGACTCATCGTGCGGATGCCACGCCAGGCTACCGAGATCATTCGAAGCACCTGAAAACGGGCGAACTTTGTTGGCCTGCACGTCAAACACGTGTCCGCCGGCGACAAGTATCTGACTGCCGCTAGAGTTCCAAGCGACTTGACTTCCGTAAGCACCTGGCAACTCCGTCGCGAGATGTGGTTGATCTTCGGTGTCCAGGGACCACAAAAACAGCGAGGCTCCCAGACACCAGGCGAGGGTCGGCTCGGTGGGATGCCAAGCGACTTGGGTTGTGTGTTCGTATTGGAACTCCTTGAACAATCGCCCTGATGTGACGCCGTAAATCTTGTAGCCCTTGTTGTCAACGGCCGCTAACTTGGAGCCGTCGCTGCTCCAGGCGACGTGCCGCAGCTTCGTCCCCACATCGATCATCTTCTGATACGCGCCCGTCGTGGCGTCCCAGAACTGAATCGTGCCGTCGAAGCTGCACGACGCGACGACTCCGCCATCAGGACTCCAGGCCACGTCGGTCACGACACCTGTGTGACGTTGGTCGCCTTGATATCCAAAGGCAAGTTGCTGGCTGCCGTTGGCTGAATCCAAAATGCGAACGCTGCCGTCGTTATCCGCCACGGCGATTCGCTTGCCGTCCGGACTGACCTGCAGCGAACGAGCGAAGGTTGACCGCCGTTCAACCAATCGCTCGCGACTGGCGACGTCGACGGTCACCAACCCTGTGTAAGCGTAGCCATACGCTGCGGTCAGCGTCTTCCCATCCTGGCTCCAGGCGAGTGATCGCACCCGGTCGCTGTCAAACGGATCGATCAAGTTGTCGCGGTGGGCGATCAGATCAATCGAAGCGGTTAACTCGCCCGTGTTCGGATCGACGACTTCGATAAAACCGTCCGACGTTCCCACGGCAACGGCCTTACCATCCCCGCGCCACCGGATCGATTGACTTCCCGGGACGTACCGCGAGCCATGCGGAAGTGGCACGCTGCGAATCTTCTTGTTTTCCTTCACGTCCCAGAGGTCAACTGCGTTGACAACGCTGATCGCCAGGGTCAAGCCATCGGGACTCCAGTCGCTGGGACAGTCCAACGGCCCCGAGCCGTGGTATTGGCTTAATCCGGAATCGGCAAGCTGGTGTCCATCCGCCGTGTCGAACAAGCAAATTCCCGCTTGGGAACAATATGCCGCAATCAATTTGTCGTCAGGACTCCAGGTGGCAGACACAACTCGGTAATTACGCTCCAGTGCAACGCCAGAGAAAGTGGGCTTGTCGACCGACGGCACATCGAAAATGTAGCCCGTCGAAAAGAGCTTCGTCCCATCCGAGTTCCAAGCAACATCGTACGAACACTCCGGTATCCTCTCGCCCTTCGTCCAGTCAGGGACGTTCCACAAGTGGATGTAGCCGAACCCACCAAACGCCAGCTTTGTTCCATCCGGGCTGAAGGCGACCGTGTTGACATAATTAGGATCCCGATCGCATACATTCAAGAAGATCTTGACCAGCTGTAGCGTCTTGGCGTCATAGATCCGCAGGTGCCAATCGTAAGACGTGCATGCCAACCATTTCCCGTCGGGACTGAGGTCCATCGAATACACCCCGCCGCGGGGCGCGGCGGATTCGACTTGCCAACGAGTTATGCCGTGCCGCATCGCGGGTCGCGACAGAATGCCGGGCAACACGTCCTTGGTGCGACCGAGCGGCCAAGTGGCCTGCATGCCGTTGTCGGGCGTATCGGCCGCGATTGGCGGTGTCGTGCGATCCAACTTGGCGAGTTCCAATCGGACATTGACGATCTGCTTGCTGCCGCGACTCAACGTAAACTTGTCCGTGTGGAACGTCACATCGCCGCCGTTCGCATCGCTTACGGTAACCTCTAACTGATGCTCGCCACCGGCCAGCGTAACCGTGCGACCACCTTTACGATCCAACAGCGTCGCGCCACCTTCCTTAACCGTGACTTCGATCGACGGATCATCCACCTCGATCACAACTTGCCCTTGGTTGGTCGCATACCGAATGACAGGGCCGCTGAAGAACGCAAGCAGCAAGATGCCCGCGAGTGCCGCCCCGATAGCGACCATGCGTCGTGTAGCCCAACGACTCGCGAAGGTTCTTGCGGCAGTTGACGGCGCTGACGCAACGGATTGTAGATCGGTGGACAAACAAGTGTCGTAGGACGGGTCTCCAGGCCCGTCATGCGGCGGACGGGCCGGGAGACTCGTCCTACCTGTGCGATGACTATTGATCGCCTGGTCCTCGCTCAACGAGATCGTATCTGCTTCCCACGACGTGCCGGTCTCCGCGGGAGCGTCTTGAAAACCTGTACATTGCTCGATGCATCGTTCGAGTTCCGCGATCAACTCGGTGGGCGTTTGAGGGCGATCCGTAGGTTCCTTCTCCAGACAACGCAATACCAGTTCCGCCAAAGCCGGTGGGATTCCCGGCACTCGATCGGCGACGGAGAGGGGTGTGTCCTTTCCCAGAGCAACCAATTGTTTGAGCGGTGTTTCGTAGTCGCGGGAATCAAACGGAGCTCGACCACAGAGCAGGTAGTACAGCGTCGCTCCCAGACTGTAGATGTCCGCACGAATATCCACGTGTGCGGCTCCTCCGGTTTGCTCCGGTGCCATGTAGCTGAAAGTGCCCATCATCTGGCCCGTCGTCGTGAGTTCCCGCTCGCCTCGCACAGGATCGCGCAGCATGGCTAGGCCCAGATCGAGGACTTTCACTTGACCGTCGTTGGTGATCATCAAGTTGGAGGGCTTGATATCCCGATGCACCATTTGATGCTGCAAGATGTGCTCGAGTCCTCGCGCGGCATCGCGAGCCACAAGGCAAGCGTCGCGAGCCTGCATCGGTCCCTGTTCCCTGATGACCGTTTCGGCGTCGGAACCTTCCAAATACTCCATCACGAGGTAATGTCGCCCGTTGTCATGTCCGGCATCGGTCGCTTGCACGATGTTCTCGTGTCGCAGTCCACCGATGGCTTGCATCTCGCGATCGAAGCGTTGCATGGCTTGCTGATTCACGGCCAGGTGAGGCGGCAGCACTTTCAATGCAACCTGGCGATTCAACCGTTGATGCACGGCCAAGTAGACCGTGCCCATACCGCCACGTCCCAACTCGCGAAGGATGCGATAGTCGCGCAGCTGCTGGATCTCAACCGGAGATCCTTCCGCCACGATTCCCTGCGGGTTGCCGGTAACGATCGTCGGCTCCAGGGCGTTCGTTACGCTCGCGGTGTCACCGTTCTCGAATGCGGTTTGAGCTCTGGCAGAAAGAAGTTCGGGGAGTTGCTCGGCGAACTGCGGGAAACGCTCCAGGTACTCGTCGATGGACAAGTCTGGCTCGCGGCGGCAACGGAAATCGTATTCGGCGGCGATCAAGTTCATGGCAGTCTCCGGATCAGCAGACAGTTCGGTGTATCGAGAAAAGAGACTGTCGACTCGCGTTTTTCTCTCGGCTTTCGAGCGGAGTTCCAGATCGATGTGGGCCAGTTCGACCAGCAAACCCGCCCGCTCTGGTCCCGCATCGATGAGGAAATCGTCGAAATCAACGGGGTGTCGACAGTCCATAATTCCTCGAAGCGAGCAATAATCTGCTCACGCCGAGCTTCGTCGCCGTCAAACAAAGGGCGCTCGTTACCGGATCGATCGGGCATCGTTCTGGACTTTCCAAACGAAAGGACTAAGCGAATCAACAGTTCCAACAGCTGTTAATGCAAAACGAACTGCGGAGGCTGCCAAGTTTATGGAAAAATATGTCGACCGATTCAGGAAAGATCGAGATCCTCGGCCCGTTCCCGAAGTTTCGTCAAGTTTCGATGGATCGTTCGTTCGCTGCGGCCCGTCTCGCGGCTAATCTCCGAGACCGTACAACCTTGCAGTTTCATGGCCAGGATGGTCCGTTCCTGCTCGGTCAGTCCTGCCATGAGTTGCTGGACGAGTTCTGTCAATTCAGCCGCTTCGTGAGGCGTCGGTTCACGACTGATCGGTTGCCAATCGGCGGCTGATGAATCGTGATCGCTGTGCCGAGCTTCTTCTCGTGTGACATCTCGTTTGGCTGACTTGAGGTGGGCCACACGTCGATTGCACTTGCGGATCGTCATCACGACCAAGATGGCCCACATGCCACCCCAATCACGGATGTCAAACCGCTCCTCCGCGTTGCGACAGAAAAAGCTGCGAAACACGGACTGCATCACATCCTCGGCATCGAACTTCTGCAACATCCGCGGATTCAGCCGCCCGCGGGCCAGCCGTATGAGTCGATCGGCATACCGCTCGAACAGCTCGGTTGATGCATCCTGTTGCCCGGCTTGCAAGCCATCGAGCAACGACTGAAACGAGTCACCGTCAGACACCAGAACTCTCCACGACACGGAGACGAGGGAAGCCGTGATTATGTAATGAGGCTCGTGGGGAGACAAGACGTAGGCGTCCGCCGCCAGCGTCGGTTCTGTCGATCGGAACCATGACAAGCTCTGTGGCAGGGCTGTCCGATCTGCACTGTACCCTCGTCACGCCGGGACTTTTTTCAGTTTCAGCGGCAGCTTGAGCGTGAATGTTGCGCCGGTGCCGGTCCCTTCGCTGCTCGCGGCGAGCGATCCGCCCATCTCCTTGGCGGCCAGCACCGCGCTGTGCAGACCGAAGCCGTGCCCGTCCTTCTTCGTCGTAAAGCCGTGCCGAAAGATCTTGTCGAGGTTTTCGCGCGTAATGCCAATCCCATTGTCGGTAACTTGCACCTTTACCCAATTCTCTTGCCGAGCGATACGAAGCCGAATCCTTCCTTTCTCCGCTTCAGAGTCTCGAATCGCGTGTTTGGCGTTACCGATCAAGTTAATGAGAATCTGCATCGCCTTCTGTTTGTCGAGACTCAGCGGCGGAATGCGATCGTACTCCTTCGACACTTCAATGTGATGGCGATCGAGAGATCCGACATTGATATTCAAAGCGTCGTCGAGGAGGTCGCCCAACTCGACAATTTGTTCGACGCCCGACATGCCTGCGTACGACTGCTGAGTCGATACGATCGTTTTGATATGATCGATGTTCTTCGTTAGCGAGTGCAGTTTTTCCTGCAACATCGCTTGCTCGCGACTGAGCACTCGGCCGGCCTCGATCAGATAGCCGGGCAAGTGTTGCCCTCGTGGATCTTTCGTCAAGAAGTCGCCCAAGTCTTCTCGGTGTTGCGACACCAGTTCGAGAACCCGATTCAAATCCTTGACTTCCGAATTGCGGACGGTTTCGTTGATCAATGCGGCGGCGACATTCACGCTGTTCAATACATTTCCGACGTTGTGCAACACGTTGTTGGCAACTTCGGCCATACCGGCTCGACGAGACGCTTCGACAAGTTGGCCATTCATCTGTAGCAGTCGTGTTTCAGCTTCCTTGATCTCGGTTAGATCTCGAACGAAACCCGTAAAGACAACTTGGTCATGAAGGACGGCTTCGCAAACCGTAAGCTCCATCGCGAATGCTGTGCCGTCGCGGCGCAGCCCTTGCACTTCGCGTCGCTCGCCAAGCAGCTTTCGATCTTCGTGCCCGATGTATTCTGCCAAAATCGCGGCGTGTTGCGTTCCGTTTTCCGCAGCCATTAACGTTTGTGCGTTCTGGCCGATCAACTCTTCCGTCGCATAGCCGAAGATACGTTCAGCGGCAGGGTTCGCGGAACGAATGATAAAACTGTCATCGATCGCAATGATGCCGTCGCTGGCCGACTCGACAATCGCACGGACTCGGTTTTCGTTGTTTTCCAGTTCCGCGTTTGCCAGCGAAAGCTCTCTGGTGCGAGTAAGCACGCGTTCTTCCAACACCGCGTTGGTTTCGCGAAGTTCTTCGTGTGCCCGATGCAGCGCTGCATCCGCAAACTCGATGCGCGAGAGCATGGCATTGAACTCTTCGTATAAATCGCCGATCTCGTCATCGGACGGTTTTTCGACGCGAATCGAGTAGTCGCCGTCTTCTTTCACGCGATGGATCGTCGCGGCGAGTGTGACGAGTGGATCGGAAATGAATCTTTGCAACCGTGAACCAATCAGTACCGCGACTAGCAAGGATGCCAGTGTGACCGCCGTGGCAATGCCAACGTAGCGGTAGATCTGCCCTTGTAGCTCGCTGACCGTGGCGCATAGGACCATCACACCAAGCTGTTCTTCGCCTTCCATGACAGGCACGGCAATGGTAAGGAATCCATCGCGAGAGAACGAATGCCCCATCTCCGCGGGGTATTCGGGAGCATTGACCTTCCGTTTCGCTCCGTCGTATCGCGCAAAGATTTCACGATCAGCGTCAAAGAGGTATGCGTACTCGACGGTGTGACGCTGGGTTAGCGAGCTGAGAAGCTCCTCTGCCGGCGCTGGTTGAAAGAAGGCCAGCGCCGCCGTACAGTTCGAGGCCAAGACTTGGGCCACCGAGGTTAGCTCGTCCACTTTGTTCTTGCGCAGCAACGAAATATCGTTCACGACAAAACCGAAGCAACTGAGAAGTAGTGCAATACCGCTCGACAACGCAAGAAGCATCGTCAGTTTGCTGGTGATCGAGGCTCGTCGCGGTGTTTTGGTTACATGGTTCATGGTCATGGTCCGCTATTCAGCTCCTCTATCTCGGACGATCGTTGCCAGCTTTAGCAACTGTGCGTTCGTTTGCATACGACCACGGTTCATCGCGTCGATATTGATCTCGATTCTTATCGATCCATCCGTCATGAGTACGAAATTGACCGTCGCCCCTGCTTCCGCGAAATCAGCACTCTCGCCAACTACCAGAACCGGTTGATTCCGCGTTTGACGGAGGATGGCTGCTCTAACTTCGGATGGCGTTGTCGCGACGACAAATAAAATGTGGCACGGCTTGTAATCGGCCAGTGTGTCGAAGTATCTAATTACGATGCGTCGTTTCTGGGCGAGCCGCTTCTCGGCAATTTGATCGAGCGTCTCGCTGAAGGGATTGTCGCCGATCACGCCGATCACAAAATCTTGCTCGCCAGCGGGCCACGCATCGTCCGGCCAAGATATGTAGCGCGTAAAGTTGTACAGATAGGCAGCTTTCAACGTATGTTCGTCGAGTGCCTCGGCGAACCCTAGGTTCGCCGTAAAGAATACGAGGAGGATCGCCAAGAGCGCGAAACACATCCGCCTGCCCTGCCGGGTGCAGTGTGCAACGCCCTTCACAAGTAGCGATCGTTCAATCATGTCACACAAGTTCTCAACTGCCCCGACGAACTACGACTTCAATACACCCAGGTCGCCACGCCATACACGCTGCGTTCAACTTCGGTGCCGATATCACCCGTAAACACTTCGCCCAAGAATTCGGGATGATGGTTGTCCAGCAAATTGCGACCGACCACGGCCAGCTCGAGGCTATCAGTCGCCAGCCAACCCAAGCGAACATCCATCTCGAGATAGCTGGGAATGCCAACTCCCGTGACGTTGATCGCATCGACGTAACGGAACATCACATCAAGCTGCACGTCCTCGCGCAATTCACCGGCGAACCAGAGATTTGTGCGGTGCCTGGCGTCGGCTCTTTCGTTGCGAGGGATGCTTCCATCGGGAGTGACGATATTCAAGTTCAAGTATGAGTAGCTGCCGTAAACTCGCCAGCGATCGTTGATCTGATAGTTCGCGGTTAACTCGGCACCGAAAGATCTCGCATCTTGTTCGTTACCGAACGTTAGTTGTGGCGGGAAAGGAACCGTGGTGAGAATGCTGCTCAAGTCGTTGTAATCGTTGTGAAACGCGGTGATGTCCCACGAGAAACGATCGGTGGGTTGCGCTCGATAGCCGATCTCGAACGCCAACAGATCCTCGGCAACAACGCCGTCGTTCCCAACGACCAGCGGATGGACACCGAAGGGTGACGACAGCGGGCTCAACGTGCGAAGTCTAATGTCATTGTCGATGCGAGCCGGTCGTCGGATCGCCCGCGAGACCGCTCCCCAATACGCTTCGCGTTCATTCGGCGTCCATACTAGACGTCCGCTCGGTTGATACTCGAACTGCGTAAAGGTGTTGTTTTCGAACTTGGAGCCGACGGTGAAATACAGCTCATCCTCCATCAGTTCGATTTCATCTTGCACGAAGAACCCCATCACGTTGATCGATCGTCCTGCCGGAGTCGTGGAGAGGACGTACCCGTCTTGGATCAATCGGTCGCGGCTGGTTTGATAGCCCGCGCCCCAAATCAAGCGGTGGTGAGCCGCGATCGGCATGCGATGTTGAAAGTCGATATCGAAGATATTTCGATCTTCATCGAGAATCGACGCGACTCGCTTCGTCCGATCGAAGAACGACTGCAATTGAAAGTCGGATTCGTCATCAACTTCGTGCCGCCACCGCAGCAGCGCGTTCTGCCCATTGAGCCGATCGTCGAAAATGCTGACCCTCGTAAACGGTGCAGGTCCGGGCGTCGGAAATAGCGATTTACTGCCGGACGTCCCGTTGTAGAAATCGCCTTGAAATGTCACGGCATCACTATCGCTCGGCGTCCAGTCCATGCGGAATCCGCCACGTCCCTGACGCCAGTCGTCGCTGACTTCGCCGGGAGGGCGCGGGAAGCCTGGAATCTCGCTCGTCGCTCCGCTGAAGCTGTTATCGTTGTCGTTATACTTGCCATAGGCCCGCCAGTGCAGGTTCTCGTTCACATGACCGCCGACGCGCCCGCTACCAAAACTGCGATACTCCTTGCCGCCACCAACCGACACGAGAGCGCCCGTCGTATCGGCACTGTTCTTTGTCAGAATATTGATCACACCATTGACTGCGTTCGCTCCCCAGACGGTCGCACCGGGCCCGCGAACTACTTCGATTCGCTCCACATCTTCCAGCATGATGGCTTGAGCATCCCAGTAGACGCCGCCGAATAAGGGCGTGTAGACCGTACGGCCATCGATTTGAACCAGCAACTTGTTGGCGAAACGCTGATTCAGTCCACGAATCGAAATGGCCCATTTATTCGAGTCGATCTGCGCGACTTGAATCCCCGGAACCAAGCGCAGCAGCTCGGGAACGTTGCGGGCTCCAGAACGCCGAATCATCTCCGGCGTGATCACAAACACCGCCGCCGCTGTCTTTGCGACGGTACTTTCCTGGCGTGCGACAGTTGTCACGACTTGCTGCATCGCCGGTGCTACGACACGCGTTTGCGACAACTCCTCGAGGCTCAGATCGAGTAATCCGTCGAGCGGGTCGGGCTCTGCGTCTGGTTCAACGTCCGAAACAGTTACAGAAATGGGGTTGGAGGCGGTGGATGCACCGTCTTGCGCTACGCCGGTTCCGACCAATTGTGGCGCGATTACAAAGAGGAGTGCCCAGCGGCAAATGAATCCTTTCATTTCCCAACCTAGTCATTTCGTCGAAGGGGTCTTCGGACTGAGCCGAAAGCGGCTGCCGCCAGAGCCCAACAGATTGATTCACGTGCGAAGTGTCGCGTTCCGTGGGACCGAAATCTTAGAGTTCGCGCATTACATCGTATCGGGACTTTGTTACGACTCACCTGAAGCTAATCGGGGACAAGCGATGGCGGTGCTTCACTTGAGGGCGAATGCGGGAACCTTTCGGGTGGATGCGCTGCTAGCTCGCTCGAAATGGCCGACAGAGACACCGCCGGAGTTCGTCAGAATGTCTGATTGGATTGGACAGGCCTGGAGACCCGTCCTACATAAGATCAATGCAACGCCAGGTGTAGACCTTGCTAAAACAGCCGGTTGTAACCGTTCAACGCTGCCACGCGATAAGCTTCGGCCATCGTCGGGTAGTTGAAGGTCGTCTTGATAAAGTAGAGCAACGAGTTGGCGTCGCCCTTTTGGCTCATGATGGCCTGGCCGATGTGAATGATCTCGGAAGCGTTGGCCCCGAAACAATGGACCCCCAAAATCGCCAGCGTTTCGCGGTGAAACAGCAGCTTGAGCATGCCGACAGTTTGGCCCGTGATCTGGGCTCGTGCGATGCTCTTGAAGTGTGCATGGCCGACCTCGTAGGGGATGTTGTCCGTCGTCAGTTCGCGTTCGGTCTTGCCGACCGAGCTGATTTCGGGGCTGGTATAGATGCCCGTTGGCACCAGCTCGGCGGGCACGCGTAGTTCCGCTTCCCCGACAATGTGGCTGGCGGCCGCGCGACCTTGCGTGTACGAAGCACTGGCCAGGGAGGGATAGCCAATCACATCGCCCACGGCATAGATGTGCGGCACTGCTGTTTGGAACACTTCGTTCACGGCGAGTTGTCCGCGCGAGTCGGATTCGAGCCCAGCGTTGGCGAGATCCATGTTGGTGTTGCCTTGCCGACCGTTGGCCCACAGCAAGACATCGGTCTTCAGCTTCTTTCCGCTGCTCAGATGCAACACGACCCCGTCGA
>CAUJKL010000780.1 GCA_963204995.1 Planctomycetota bacterium
CAAGATCTGGCTGAACGGTGAACTGCGGGCGACTTTACATGCGACAGAACAGTTCCACGGTGTCATTACCCGCAACTCTTCTTGTCGCGTCAGATCGCGAGGCACGACTGCCCCTTCGAACCATGTATGTTCGACGAGCGGATTCCGTCCGTAGGGCTCAATCAATTTATCTTCCCCCCCGAACACAATCGAGAATCTCGGCGGTCTCGGGAATTGCGCCATTGCAAGCTGATTTCGCGGCCCGTCGGCCGAGAAAGCAGAATTGCTTGCACAACGCACGAATATGGTAGTCTGGCGAAGCGTTCACGCTTATGCCGACCGCAACGGTCGCTCTACTTCGCTCGCCTAGTTCAATGGTGATCGGCTGGAGTTGGCCGGTCGTGACGACGATGCTGGAGTGATGGGCGAGTCGAAGGTAAACTGTCGTACTCGCATGAATCGCTTCGGATCGAATGCAAGGATACATCTACTTTGCCGACGACATCAACTCAACCTGTTTTTCCTACCCACCGGAGAGCGGCCCAGGTGAATCTCACACGATCTTTCGCGCCCTTCTCTCCTCCCACCACCAATTTGGTTGACAGTCTTCGCTACTGGACGGAACAAACTCCGGAAAGCACGGCCTTCTATTTTTCAGACGGTGAGGCGGAGGAGATCCGACTTAGCTACGAGGCATTAGACCGTCGGGCACGCGCCATTGGATCGCATTTGGTGGCGAATGGCCTGCGTGGCGAGCGAATCCTGTTGCTGTACCCACCCGGGCTGGACTTCGTGAGTGGCTTTATGGGATGTCTGTACGCCGGGGCTACGGCCATCCCGGCTTACCCCCCGCGTCGCAATCGATATATGTCGCGAATCGATGCGATTTCGGACGATGCACAGGCCAAAGCCGCTTTGACCGTGGCGGATGTTGGCGATCGCGTTCAGAGTTTACTCAAGGAGGCACCTTCGCTGCAGGCGGCAATGTGGATTGCGACCGATCAGATTCCAGATAGTGCCGCCGACAGTTGGGAACCACCAACCTTCGAGGATTCGTCACTGGCCGTCCTGCAGTACACGTCCGGCTCAACGGGCAATCCGAAAGGCGTGATGCTGTCGCACAGCAATCTGATTCACAATTGCCGGCTGATCGTTGGTTCCTTTGAGGCGAATTCGAACACGGTCGGCCTGAGTTGGCTGCCCACCTATCACGATATGGGGCTCGTCGGCGGGGTGTTGATGCCGCTGTTCATTGGACGGCCAAACGTCTTGATATCACCGATGTCGTTCCTGCAGAAACCAGTCCGTTGGCTGCGCGGGATCACGAAGTACAACGTCACGATTAGTGGCGGACCAAACTTTGCGTACGATCTGTGTGTCGACAAGATCACCGACGAAGAGCTGGAAGGACTCGACCTCAGCAGTTGGCTCGTCGCGTTTAACGGAGCGGAACCGATACGCTCGACAACCTTGAACGCGTTCATCGCACGTTTCGCGTCGGTCGGATTCCGCAGCGAAGCCTACTATCCCTGTTACGGCATGGCCGAGACGACATTGATCGTCACCGGGAGCTACCGGCAGGAGCCGCCGATCATTCGGGCGTTTGATGGCAAGGCGCTCGACGAACATCGCGTGGTTCCCGCCGCAGTTGACGAAGAGGGCGCGAGAGAGCTAGTCGGTTGTGGTCATGTTCTGCCCGACGAAGAAGTCATCATCGTCGATCCTGAAAGCCGTAAGCGTTTGCCCGAGCATCAAGTTGGCGAGGTCTGGGTGCGCAGCCAGAGCGTCGGGCAAGGTTACTGGAATAAGCCCGAGATTACGAACGAAACGTTCCGGGCCACCACCTCGCGAGGCGACACTGGCTATCTTCGTACGGGTGATTTGGGATTCATGGACGATGGCGAGTTGTTCGTCACCGGACGACTAAAGGATTTGATCATCGTCCGTGGCGTGAATCGTTACCCTCAGGACATCGAACAAACGGTCGAGCGAACCGATCCCCGACTGCAAGCCGGAGCCGCCGCCGCATTCGCGGTTGATCTGAATGGCCGTGAGTGCTTGATCGTAATGGCGGAAGTCGAGCGAGCGCGTCACAAGGATTGGTCGAAGGTCATCCAAGCCATTCGCGGCAGCGTGACGCGCGAGCACGAACTGCCTCCCGACGTAATTACGCTCGTTCGCTTCGGCTCGATGCCCAAAACATCCAGCGGTAAGATCCAGCGACATGCCTGTCGAGCGGCCTTTCTCGAAGACTCGCTTCCCGTCATCGCACGTTGGACAGCCTGGTCTGGCGGAGAAGAAGGTGCCGATCAGGATAGCATCGTCGTCGAATCGTCGGCCACAACCACGGCATCGCTTGGCGGATCGCGAGCCTCGCTCGCTGCGCTACAAACCGAAGTGAATCCGCTGGTCGCCGAAGTCGTCATGCACCACGTCCGCGAGATCGCGAAAGAACGCGCCAAAGGAATGACGCTGGAGTCGAATATCGTCGAGATGGGTATGGACTCGCTGGAGCGATTGCAGATCGCTCACGCCTTGGAGGAAGCCTTCGGCGGCCGCTTCCCCGAAGACGTGCTCTCCGAGATCGAAACTTGCCGCGAAGTGACGCTGGCGGTCCAGACGCATATCGGTACTGAAGCGCGCATTCGCGATCTACCTTCTTCGGCGGACAGGCCGCGCCACGAGAAACGTGACATTCAGCCAGCGGATTACCAGTTTGCCGAAATGGCTGAGTATAAACGGCTCAAGCAGCAGGCCACGCTCCTGTCGTTCTCGGGCATCCCGAACCCGTACTTCACGCGGCACGAAGGAATCACCAACGATCGCACAACGATCAATGGGCGCGAGCTGATAAGTTGGTCCAGTTACAACTACCTCGGGATGTCCGGGGATCCGATCGTAACCGAGGCGACTCGGGAAGCCACGACAAAGTTCGGCACGAGTGTTTCAGCCAGTCGGCTCGTCTCCGGCGAAAAGACCATTCACCGCGAACTCGAACAAGGGCTCGCGAACTTCCTGGGCGTTGATGACGCGATCGTCTTCGTGGGGGGACATTCCACGAACGAGAGCACGATTGGCCATCTGCTTGGCCCCGGCGACTTGATCCTCCATGACGCGTTGGCGCACAACAGCATCATGCAAGGCGCGATTTTGTCCGGGGCGAGGCGTCGTGGCTTTGAACATAACAATTGGGAACAACTCGATTCGATTCTGAGCGAGATTCGGCACGAGTATCGACGTGTGCTGATCGTGATCGAAGGCGTATACAGCATGGACGGTGACTATCCCGACCTGCCCAAGTTTGTGGAAGTCAAACAACGCCATAAGACATTCCTGATGGTCGACGAAGCACACTCCATCGGCACCATGGGAGCCCACGGGCGAGGCATCAGCGAACACTTCGGTGTCGATGCACGCGATGTCGACATTTGGATGGGGACACTCAGCAAGTCGTTCGGTACCTGCGGAGGATACATCGCCGGATGCAACGAGTTGATTGAGTACCTCAAGTACACCGCTCCAGGGTTCGTTTACAGCGTCGGCTTGTCTCCGCCAAACTGTGCGGCGGCCTTAGCTTCGCTTCGCGTCTTGCAGAGCGAACCGCAGCGTGTCGCGAAGGTCCAAGCGAACTCGCGACTTTTCCTTAAACTGGCAAAAGCACAGGGACTGAACACGGGGTTCAGCAATAACACGCCGGTCGTTCCGGTGATCATCGGCAATTCGCTTAACGCACTCAGGTTATCGCGAGCGTTGTTCGAGGACGGGATCAACGTCCAACCGATCTTGTATCCCGCAGTCGAAGAGAAGGCCGCGCGGCTTCGATTTTTCATCACGTCGATGCACACCGATGAGCAAATCCAACGAACAGTCGACGCGGTCGCGCGGCACCTGCGGGCGATTGCTCCAAGCTGTGTCAGCAGTTGACGTCAAGGTCTGCGCAACTTGTACTGTGCCGATCACCACGACATGAATTCTCTCTGCAGTTGCACAAATCCGTGTGGCAACGCTCACAAAATAACTTCCTCGTTTCGCCGTATTCCGAGGGTTAATTGGCGTAAAACCAGTAACAATTGGGGACGTTATTTCGTGAGCGTTGCTTAATGGCACTTATCCGGAGGGTACGAGGTAGAAAGCTCCTCCGGCCCGAAGGGTCGAAACAACCACTGCCGGGTGCCGTAAGGCCCCGGTCGACAGATCGCAACTTTACGACCCTCGCCCTGAAAGGGCGACACAGCGAAAGCCAACACCACGGCGGGAACTCATCAACAGCTCCTCAACCATACGTGTTCAGTACAAAGAACCGCGAGCCCTATCACTCCGCTGGACATCGCAACGAAGTGTCCGCCTCTATGTTGAATATGATCTTCGATATATCTGGGAGTAGCGATACTACATGTGTCGCCCTTTCAGGGCTTCGATACGCACTTGGCAATCGATCCGGGGCCTTACGGCACCCGGCAGGGGTTGTGCGGACCCTTCGGGCTCAAGACGAAAAACGCCTGTTGAATATAAACCGCCAGTTGATCGTACACGTGCGAAGATCTAACCGAAGTACAATTTGCTTCTATAACGCTAGTTTTCTCTCTGCCTCGCGCCAGAAATGGGATTGCGTGGTCAGGATGCCGCCTTAGAATGAACTTAGGATTTACCTTTACGATGCGATGGGAGAATACTTACCGTGCTGACTGAATCGCAAGTAGAACGCAGTTTTCGCAAACTGATCAAGTCCCAAGAGCTCGTCACCGAGACATTCGACAAAGCCGAAGAGTTGCTTGAAGAACTGCGTCCCGAGAGCCCTCTTCGCCATCGGCTCTATTCCGAGCTGGACGAACTTCGTGAGATTTCGCCGTCGGAGTAGCTTCCGCTGCGATCAACCAAAAAAGAAAACCGCGAGCAGCCAAAAGGTGATGCTACTCGCGGTTTGAAAGCTCTCGTTATTCCGGCCTGACGCTTAACGTCGGAAATCAACGCCGAATGTGACTCCGAACATCGTCACGTCTTGACTATTTCTGTTGATGTCGTTTCCACGACCAATTCCGCGCCCGAACTCCATGAATGTGACCCCGGTTCGAATTGCGAGGTCGCGAGTAACTTCATAGGCGGCTTCGGCACGAACTTCTCCACCGAAGACGAATTCCGCTGCGTTGGCGTTAGTGAAGGCGTTCCGTTGAAAGACAGCTTCGACGGGTCCAGCAACATCCGTGCTACTATAAAACGTCAGCTCTTCGTGAAGAACCGTCTGTTGGAATTGGAAGTTCGAGAAACCGAACGCCCGGACTTCACCGGACAAGTCCCAGCGTCCCTTGATTTTAAACCACCTTGCACCGATCTGACCACCGACCATGTGATTGTCAAACGTCGACGTTAGCTGATCGAAACGCTCATTTCGCAGCGTGGTGGGATCTATTGTAGTTGGTGGAACCTGGCCAACATCAACTCCCAAGTCGGTAATTCGTGCATAACTGTCCTTCTCCCAAAAGTCTTGGTACTTGATGTACCGGAAGCCGAAGAATGGCTCGAAGTGACTGCCATAGTGGAGTTCCTTCAGTCGAAACGACTTGTTTAATTCGAAGCTGCTAAGATCTGCGGCATTGACGCTGTCGCGAATAAAATACCTGCGGTCCTCAGAAATGGGATCATTCATGTCAGTTCGCGGCAATCCCTGAGAGGCAAGTGCATTAGCATTAGCGTTAGCACCGGTAGGAGGAGTAACGGCTCCCGTACCACGAAGGTCAACGTTAGTGGGACTTCCATTAATTAAGTCGCGAGGCTGAAGAACATTCACACGTTCTGCCTCGGTGACGCTATATCGGTTCGGACCATCGATATGCCACAATTCACCGAACCAGCCGTGGTCTTCGGGGCTCATATAACCCACGGTGAAGCGATTGCCCCACGTGAAATCGCCTTCGGTGTGTGACGGTTCGTCTTCTGGCCGAGTCATATAGATGTAAACGCGATCGGCCGTGCCGAACCAGCCTGTGCTGGGCTCGGGGCCGTTACCAAACTCACCGAACTCGGCCGGTGCGAAGAACTGGAAGTCGTGCGGAAACGCGGTCGTATCCACAAACGGCTGCCAGAGATCTGGGTCGTTTCCATCTGGATCGATCACCGGATAGCCCCGATGAATTCCGTGCTGCGCATAAGCTTGCGGTATCAGCAAGGTGAGAGCAGCGATTGTTGCGAGTGACGCGGTGATTTTGCGTAGCGACATGACTTTCTTCCACCTTCGACGGTGACGATGTAATGGTCACGATTGCGTAGCCTCATCTGTGTGATATTTGAGGCTCGTGACGGTGTTATCGGAAATGCGAGTCGCAGAAGTTGAGTAAGAAAGGCAACCCTTGTCGAGAAATCCGATAGTACCGGTCTCCGGGCCGACGCTAGCAATAGCGTCAAGAAATAAAAGCGGCCTTCACAGGTGGGGCAGAAACCTATGAAGGCCGGAGGATTAGCTTTCGTAGGTGGGGCAGAAACCTACGAAAGCTGAAAGGGAATCAGATATCTGACGTCAGATATTGTTAACCAATCCCAACCCGATTGCAATACTCCACGTTGCAAAATTTTCTTTTTACGTCCGCCCCCTCCAACAGGCGAATTGAATTGCTCTTCCCGCACAACGGCATATACTTCGGTGAGGTTTTTTCGTCCAAAGGCCGGTGGAGCTGTCTACTCGGCGCACCAAACAACGAGGCGGTACTACATGTCTGTTCAGCAATTCAAGGTCTACGCAGCTGCCCTCTGCCTCACGTTCTTTGCTTCCGACATCCTGGCGGATCCGCCGGCGGCCAAAGGCGAACAAGATTTTCTGCGACTTCGGCGCAGTGAAGCAAATGAACTGGTTGCGTTAGAGACGGTAGTCGCAAGTTACAAGGGGACGCATCAGGGCAAAGAGGTCATCGTCGATCTGATTGGTGCCGTCCATATCGGGGACAAGGCGTACTATGACGCCTTGAACAAAGCCTTCGAGACTTACGATGTTGTGCTTTACGAACTGGTCGCTCCGCGCGATACGACGCCGCTGCCAGGTCAGCGTTCGGCACATCCGGTGAGTTTCTTGCAGATGACGATGAAGAACATGCTGTCACTGCAATTCCAGCTCGATTGCATCGACTACACCAAAAAGAACTTCGTGCATGCAGACATGACCCCGGAGGAATTCTCCGAGAGCATGGACCGCCGCGGTGAAAGCATGATGCAAATGTTTCTTCGCATGTTCGGCCAAAGCATCGCGATGCAGTCACGTGACCCGGAACGCAACGCCGACGCGCAACTGCTGTCTGCGTTGTTCGCCAAGCCGGAAGTTCGCTCGCTGCGCTTGAAACGCGTTATGGCGGAACAATTCGAAGATATGGAGACTGCGACCGCCGTACTCGATGGCCCTGAAGGCTCGACGATCGTGACCGAACGGAACAAAGCTGCGCTGAATATTCTCAAGCAGCAACTCGAAGCGGGACATGCGCGCATTGCTATCTTCTATGGAGCCGCACATCTCCCCGATATGGAAAAGCGGCTCGCCACCGATTTCCAACTGAAACGCAGCGAAACCAAATGGCTCACCGCTTGGGATCTGTCCGACCCCGCAGTCGATGCAACCGAGTAGCCGCTCGATGCCAGCAGTCGCCTCCCAATGGGGGCGGTTCCTTTACAGTTTGGCGATGATTCGACATACTGTCGCCCCGTGTCATCAACACGTTGTCGTCACCTGATCGACTCGAGGGGAACCCGTCGGATGCATCGGCTTTCCATCAACGAACTCACGACCTACCGCTGGACTTTCGAAGAAGATGTCGAACATTACGTCGCAGCGGGAATTCAGTCGTTGGCCGTGTGGCGGCAGAAGCTGTCGGACTTCGGCGAAGAGAAAGGCATCGAGCTGCTGATCGACAACGGCCTCAAGGTGTCGAGCCTGCAATGGGCCGGCGGTTTTACGGGGAGCGATGGGCAAACACATCAAGACAGCATCGCCGATGCACGGGCCGCAATCCAACTCGCTGCCGCCATGCGCGCCGAATGCCTGATCGTGCATAGCGGCAGCCGCTCGGGGCACACCAACAATCACGCCCGCCGGTTACTCACCGGAGCACTCAAGTCGCTGTTGCCGATCGCCTGCGAATTTGGTGTCCCACTGGCATTCGAACCCATGCCGTCGCGATGTGCCTCGGAGTGGACGTTCTTGACGGATATCGACGAAACCCTCCAACTGTTGGACCAATTCGATTCACCGCAACTCAAGCTGGCATTCGATACTTGTCACTTCGGCCACGATGAAGCGATTTGCGAACGGCTGGGCGAACTGGCACCGCGAATTGGCATCGTTCATCTCGCCGACTGCAAGCAACCTCTGTGCGGCGAACAAGACCGCTGTCGGTTAGGCGAAGGTACGATCCCGCTGGAGTTGATGATCTCGTCATTCGTACATGCCGGCTATACGGGCTACTTCGACGTGAAGTTGATGGGCGAAGAAATCGAAGCATCGAACTATGCCGAATTGATCGCCCATTCAAAGGCGACGTTCGAGAATCTCGCATCGGCATCGTCTAAGCAACGCTCGCGTAACTAGTGGGATAGGCTTCCAGCCTGTCGAATTGCCTCTGACAGGCTGGAAGCCTATCCCACTTATTTCAGAAGGTCACTCTGGGATCAGTTCCAAGCAAACCAACCGATCGTCGCCCCGCACATACAGTAATCCATGCGAAAGTATTGGCGCGGCCCAGGCGGGATACTTCAGCAGCGGTCGTGGCCGGAATGCCGGATTCGATACCTCGGCCAGCAACTCCATTTCCGAAACGAGTTCATACTTCTTTGGGTTAACGCGAATCAATTTTAGCGTCCCATACTCGCCGAGCTGAACAAAGTGGCCGTCGGCATACAGCAGCGACGAACGTTCGCGAGTCTCTGGCGGCATTTGCTCGATCCACTGCACCTTTCCCGTCTTCCATTCAATACACCGCAAATCGGCATCCGGCGGATTTCGCCCACTGCACGCGTATAGATATCCGTCGACATAGATCCCCGTGTTCCAATGCGCCAGCAAGGCTTTCGGCTGGCGAGGACTCGGATCGTCCGCCCAGACCAATTCGTAGCCGCCTGGCTTTACGCGGAGCAGCGAACTGCCCACCGAATAGGTTTCGGAAATAAAGACTTCATTGCCAACAACCACCGGTGTGGCGGCGTTGACGCTTTCCAACTTCGGCGAACGCCAGGGATATTGAAAGTCAACTTTACCGCTCGCCGGTTCGAAGCCGACCAGTCCGCCGCGAGCAAACATAAAGCACCAGCGACGCCCATCGATGGTGACAAGCTGTGGCGACGAGTAACTGGCGAGTTCGTCTGTAATCGCATACTTAGCTTCGCCTGTGAACTTATTGAAGGCGACGATCCCGGTTCCATTTCCGTCGATCCGCCCGCCGCTTTCGTACAGCCCCGGACTCCCCGGCGGACTGCCGCCTACCATGCAGATCAGCAAGTCGCCATCAATGACCGGAGTACTGCCGACGCCAAAGAAATTCTGTGCAACACCGTATTTGGTGTTCACATCCAGCTTCCACACCAGTTTCCCATCGCCGGCTTGCAAACAATGCAGCATCCCTTCGGCACCGTAGATGTAAACTCGATCGCCATCGATCACTGGTGAACAACGCGGGCCATTGTTGTATCCCAGCAGATCTTCGTAATCCGTCGGATACTGAAATCGCCACAATTCGTCACCGGTCTCCGCTTTGAGGCACAGCAACGTCGCCTGCTTGCCTTGTCGCTCGAAGTGGTACATTCGCCCCTTGCTGATCGTCCCGATCCCGTAACCGGTTTGAAGTTCGCGCTGCCAAACGATCTTCAATCCCGTTGCGGGCCACGGCGATATAATGCCCGTCTCGGGCGACTTGCTGTCGCGATTCGGCCCCAGGAAGTCCGGCCAGTCGACTCCCTTCTTACGCGTCCATAGATCCGCAAAACCCTCGGACACATTGGCCGGTGCAGCAAGTTGAGTCTTAGGTTCGGCAGCGTTTGTCTGTGCGTCGACTATCGTCGGCCCACCGTCAGCGCAACCGAAGAGTGTGGTTAGAACGAACATGAGTAGTAGGTTTCGCGTGTGCAGCATTCTTGGTCCTTTATCTCGTATCTCGCTGAGTCCTACTCGAATGACAAATCGTGTGGTCGTGCTAATATAGCCTTGTTCGCCAAACTCGCGTAGACTTCGCATCGACAGCGCCCCCCAGACAGATATTTCCCCATGCTAGAAGTCAATCATCGCATCTCGATCCCGCTGAAGGAGTTTGCCTACACGTTCGCGCGTAGCAGCGGCCCCGGCGGCCAGAACGTAAATAAGGTCAACAGCAAAGTCACACTGCATTGGGACGTCACGAATTCGCCGAGCCTGCCCGAGGATGTCCGCGTCCGCTTCCTGGCCCAGTACCCGCGTCGCATCAACAAAGAAGGTCTGTTCGTCATCAACAGCGAGCGGTTTCGCGATCAAGGCCGAAATGTCACCGACTGCACGAACAAGCTCCGCGAACTGATTCTAGTCGTCGCCACTCCACCCAAGAAACGTCGACCGACCAAAGCCACCAAGGGCTCAAAGGAAAGACGCCTCGCCAGCAAACGAGAGAAGTCCGCGAAGAAACAATCACGCGGGAAGAGTTGGCGCGGCGAGTGACCTTTGATGTTCGGCGGAGACGTCGGAAGCCTAGTCATTGAGGCTTGGCTTTTAAGATCGTCGGAAGCATTCCGCATCGGGCACAGAGACTTCGGCCCAGACCCACCTTCGGCGTGTGCCCGACCGGCACAACCTCTGCCGGGGCTGTGAAGCCCCGGAGTCGTTTGCATCTTCAACTCAAAGCCCCGACAGGGGTGACACATCGCACTGCTGGTCTACTGTGTCGCCCCTCTCGGGGCTTCGTTCGCTACCGGGGCCTGACGGCCCCGGCAGAGGCTGTGTCAGCCCATTCGGGCTTAATAGCGTTAGCCTCGGAGGGCCTTCGTCTACGAAGAGAATCAGTATTCGGACATGCGCTAGACAACCTCCTGCATCGGGCGGATTCGTCGTGGGGGGAGTGGACGCGCCGTGGATTCGAAATGACGTACCACATCGTCGACGACGTCGCACAAGTCGGCATACACCTGACGCGGATCGTCCCCGTGGATGCCCGTGATCAGATCCGGGCACTTGCCGAGATACGCTTGGTCTTCCTCGCTCCATTCGACCCATTTGTGATACTGGTCACTGGTTTTCATCTTGTACCTCGTCGATGGCCTGTTGCACCTGTTTCTCTTGATACGGCTTGGCGTCGTTGCCGGCTTGCCCGCTGAGCGTGACGGCACCCGCATATCGCTCGTGCGTAAACTTGCGATGCGATCCCCTGCCGCCCGGCATCTCCTCAAACCCGGCAGCCTTCAGGTCTTTGATCAATTGGCGGATTTTCCGTGGCATGAAACTTTCTCTTCGACCGTTGCCGGTTTCTCATCTCCCGCTCATTCTACACGATCGTACTTGCAATCGGAGCCAGTTTTTTTTCCTGGACGTAGCAGGGGTCGGGGGTCATTTTAGGCGGGGGCCGTTTAAAATGGGAGAGTAATTTGGCGAAAAAGACAACCGACCCCCATTAGCGCAACGCCCAGATACGCACGCAACCTAT
>CAUJKL010000781.1 GCA_963204995.1 Planctomycetota bacterium
GCCGCTTTGGTATTTTTCGACTTGGAGCCAATTATTCGCAATCCTAGGTAAGTTGCGGTGATGCTGAAAAAGTGCTTCGCACTGGAGAGCAAAGCGGTGACAAGTCACCGCAGTCCAAAAAAAGTGCGAAACCCGAACTAAACAAGCTCGCGAAGATGAAAGTGGAACTTGCCAAGTTTGCCGCCATAGTTACCTGCGGTAATCGCGACGATGCCTTCACCGGCCGCCGCATGAAGAAGAATCTTCATGCCGTTTGCCACCGCTGACTCGTCGATGCCATCCAGCACGATCTCGTACACACAGTTCACGCCTTCGTACAGCTTGGTTTCAACGCGTCCTCGCAACGTGGGGCAGTAGGCATCCGCCGTCGAAGCGGGCAGGCCGCTGTAGCGTGAGCCGACCTTGCTGCCACTTCGTGCGACACCGCCGGGAAACGGCGCTATGATGCCTCCGCAACCGGATACCGCCTCCACCGCTCGGCGCACAGCGGCAAGTCCTGTCGGCATGTCGACGGACTGGATGATCACGTTGCCGCCAGCGACGCCCTTCTCGATGCCGACTCGATCTTCGACCAGGAACTCGCCATCCATGACTGGTATCCGCCAGTAGCGACGCCCCTCGAGGAGCTTGCTCCTTTGAAAGCCGTCGCCGAAGAAACGGATGTTCTTGCCGAGCCCCGTTCGTGTTTCCGCAGCGGGCAGTCCATCAAACACGGCAGTGGTGGGACAAGTCATGACGCATTGGCCAACTCGATTGACCAGGGCCTTGCCGATCGCCTTTTCCGAGAAACCGAATACCAGCACCGATGCCCCGAGGCGACCGTCGGGTGTCGCGGTCACGTCGAGCATTTTCTCGATCCCGGTTTCCGCGTCGCACCCGATGACGGAGGAACTGTATCCCGTCAGCTCTCGCAGGGCGGCTTCCAACCAATGCTTATCGTGAGCCGTGATCAATAGGCGGGCATAGACCATGCGGAAGGCTTCCGCAAACGTGTCTTCGATGAATGTGTCGCCGAGTTTCAACGAAAACCTTTCCGATAGTTGATGAGTTTTAGTAGCCGAACTCGCGAGAGATCGGATTCTCAGAAGTCGCACGACTTCTATTACGGTGTTACGGTTCGTTATCCGACCCCACTTCGCGGATCATCCGGACGAAATCGCCACCAGTCTGAGGGCGCTGGCCGGGAGTGGGGGACAGGCACTGCATGATGGTTCGTGCGAGTGTCTGATTGAGTTGCGGAGCGTACGTCAAAATATCCACAGGTGCCGTCGCGCTGTAAGCCAAGGCGGACATGGCCGGTTTGTCCGAGACTGGCCAAGGGAGTTCGAACGCGCAAAGGTGGTATGCCGTCATGCCGAACGAGAACATATCGAGCCGCTGGTCCGTCTTTTGGCGGCGACTCACTTCCGGCGACATGTACGTCGGAGTGCCCGTCCGGTTTCCCGGCTGCATGAACGGTTCGGTGGCTGGCAAGGACAAACCAAAATCGATCAGCTTGACCGACGATGCGTCTGGCGAGCAGATGAAATTTCGCGGACAGATATCGCGGTGGATGAAACCTTCGCGGTGAACATAATCGATGGCTTCCGCCATCTGTCGGATCAGATTCACTCGCTTGCCTTCGAGAATGGCATCTTCGTCATTGATCAGCGAGTGAAGCCCCTGTCCGGTGAGAAACTCCATCACGAGAAAACGAAGGCCGTTCTTGGTCGTGCCATAATCGAAAGTTTCGACGACGTTGGGATGTTTGAGCTTAATGGCGATCTCGCCCTCGCTGGGTTTTTTCAAGCCCTGAAAGCGGGCTTCAAAAGCAGCCAGCTTCTCTTGATCGGCGATCTTGAGGCCCACGATCTGATCGGTCGTGCGATCACGTGCCATGTAGAACTTGGACATCGTGCCAGAGACGGCTTCACGCAACAATTCGTAACGCGCCAATACGTCGAGCGACTCCTTGCCCAGCAGGCCCTTTAACTTGTCGAGAAAGCTCATCGGGCGTATGCCTGCTTGCTGGGTACTTACTTGCCGCAGTAGTCGATGGTTCGCGCGATCTCGCTTTTCAGCTTGTCTCGCGGAACGATGCGATCGATGAAACCATGTTCGAGCAAAAACTCGCTAGTTTGAAAGCCCTTCGGCAACTCGATCTTGATCGTAGCCTTGATCGTCCGTGGGCCCGCGAAACCAACCAGCGCTCGCGGCTCGGCATAGACGACGTCGCCGAGCGAAGCAAAGCTTGCCGCTACACCACCCATCGTCGGATCCGTCAGCACCGAGATATAGAGTCCACCGGTTGCGTTGTAGCGAGCCAGCGCGGCGGAGACTTTGGCCATCTGCATCAGCGACAAGATTCCCTCGTGCATTCGTGCCCCACCGCCTGAGCCACTAATAATGATCAAAGGCAATTGTCGTTCGGTCGCTTGCTCGACCAGTCGCGTCAGGCGCTCGCCAACGACCGACCCCATACTGCCCATGAAGAAAGCGGAATCCGTGACACCGAACGCGACTCGCCGAGCGCGAATCATTCCAGTTCCCGTAACCGCTGCGTCGTACAAGCCAGTCCGTTCCTGTTCAGTCTTTAGCTTTTCAATGTAAGGTCGCTTGTCGTAGAACTCCAAGGGGTCCGTGGGACGCAGGTGTGCATCCCATTCTTCGAACGTCCCCTCGTCCAAAACTTGGGAGATGCGATCCTTAGCCGATACATAAAAGTGGTAGTCGCACTCAGGACAGACATTTAAGCGTTCTTCGGCCGCCTTGCGGAAAACGGTGGCGTGGCAACCGGGACACTTCAACCACAATCCCTCGGGAACGCCTCGCTTTTCTCGCTTGGTCGCTGTCTGGACGGAATCGCTCATTAGTCTGTTTCGCCTTTGAAGACGTTCTCGTACTCTTAACTCGGTTAGCGTAGCAGAAGTCCCGAGACTTCTCGAACTCCGAACTCTCACGAGTTCGGCTAAGGGGCAGTCGCCAACCCTCCCGGTGTCAGCTGGAATGCTTCCCAGCCACCACCACGACATTCGGCTTGCCACAGGTCGCCAAGCGTACTTTCGTTCAGCAGACTCGCAATGACACTTGTCAGCGGTTCCGGAACGACCAATGCAATTACGCCATCCTTATGCTTTTTCATCAGTTTCGCAAGCGCTGTTTCCACTCGTTTCGTCACGTCAGAGAGTCGTTCACCCTCTGGCGGACAAACCGTTTCAGGATGTTCTTGCCATTGACGATAGACTTTGGGTTGCTGTTGTTTAACCTCTTCGATCCGCTTGCCGTGCCAGAGGCCGTGATTCAGATTGGTGAGTCCCTTAAGCGGCTTTACCTTTATCTCGCGACTCTTGGTGAACAACTCAGCGGTTTGCTCGCAGCACTGACAGGGTGAGATATAAATCGCATTAATCTCTTCGCCCGCCAGCTCGTCAATGGTCTTGGCGACTTGCGCGGTTCCGATATCGTTGAGCGGGATATCGAGCGTGCCTTTAATGCGCCTCTGCTCGTCAAAGTCGGTCGCGCCTGGACGGATTAGTAGTATCTTCAACATTGAGTTCTCGCCCGCCTTTAGGCTAGTAATGCTAAGTCGGTCAGGTTTTGTACGGCGTCGCGATAACTTGTTTCACGAAAGATTGCCGACCCAACAACGAACAACTGTGCTCCCGCTGCGGCGCAGTCGCGAATTGTCTTGCCATTCACGCCGCCATCGACTTCCAACAGCGTATTCTCGTTGACGAGTTGCTTGAGAGTTCGAAGTTTGTCTAGTGCGATCGGTCGGAAGCTTTGACCGCCGAAGCCAGCCTGAACGCTCATCACGAGCACCAAGTCACAGAGCGAAAGACAGCTTTCGATCGACTCGATGGGAGTGTCTGGGTTGATCGCCAGACCCGCACCGCAGTCAAGATCGTGGATTTGCGAGAGGACTTCGCTTGGCGAGTCGACTGCTTCCGCATGGATTGTGATGATGTCGGCCCCAGCGTCACAAAACTGCGAGATGTACTGTTGCGGTTGCTTAATCATCAAATGCACGTCCAACGGCAGGTCCGTCAGTCGTCGACAAGCTTCAACAATGGGCATTCCATAGGTCAAGTTCGGTACGAATTGCCCGTCCATGACGTCCAGGTGCAGCCCGCGCACCCCAGCTTCTTCCAGTTGCCTCACTTCCCGTTCGAGGTTCCCGAAATCGCAAAGCAGCAGCGAGGGCAAGACCACGGGCGAGGCTTGGCGTAACTCAACAAGATGCCGGCGTCGTGACATAGGGCGAGTAGTCTGAGGGGGATCGAGAAAGCTGTAGAGATTTCTACTGCAAGCGACTCAGGTGAACATGAACACCGGGATTGTAAGGAACTGGCTCTGGTTCCGTGCTAAGCGTCCCTATTGTTTCAGAGCTTTGCCGCGACCCATCGGGAGACTTGTAACGCATCACGTAGACCGGAATTCATTCCGGCCACGCGCTCGCCGCGACGGATCGAGAGACTTGTAACGCATAACATGGGTTTTATTGTACCAACGAGCCGAATCGACGCCAACGCGAGCGACTTCGACGCGAAGCAACATCTGTTACACTAGTCACTTACGTCGAATTCCTGACTCTGCGGCAGCTCGTCGATGGTGGCCATGCCGAACAGATTGAGAAAGCGATCGGTCGTATAGTACAGCGGCGTGCGCGGTTTTTCCTCGCTGCGTTCGATGCGGAGTAGCTCGCGGCGGACGAGTTGCGATAAGACGGCACCGCTGGATTGGCCGCGTAATTCGTTCACGGCATCACGGGTGATGGGCTGCCGATAGGCAACCATCGCGAGTACGTCGATCGCAGGCTGCGAAAGTTTTGCCTCGCGGACCCGCCCGTAGAATTTGTCTCGCAATCGGCCAAACTCCGGGCGGAGTTGCAGCGTATATCCCGCACCTACGGAAACGATATGGTAGGGACAAGCTTCCGCCTCATAGGTCGCGTTCAATTCGTGAACCAGCTCTTCGATCTCGCGAGGACTCACACCACGCATCAATCCAGCGACGACCCGTCCCGATAGGGGCTCGTTGTTGGAACAACCGACGAACAACATGGCTTCTAAGATGCTGCGAGGGGTAACTTCGACGTTGCCCGATTCGTCCCGTTCTTCGCTGCGGCTTTCCTCGTCCGCTTCGTCATCGTCTTCGTCGACCTCGTCCCCCTGATACGGATCGGCACCCCCATCGATCAACTGAGCGTAGGCTTCACTCAGATCCTCCAGCGACAATCCGTGATCGTCAGACGGGTGAGAGAGGCCTTCCAATCCGAGGTCGTCGGCAGCGGATTCGTTTTTGGAGCGTTTACGAGCCATAGCGGAACTATAGCGCGGTGAGCGAATGTTCGGCAATAGCAGACCGCTGCCGGAATCTACCAGCGTTTCGCGTATTCGGCCTTCATAAACGCCAACCCGTCACTGGCAAGTTGCTCTTCGCTCTCGTACATCCGTCGCCAGATCTTCGTCGCAGCGACAAGTTCCGGCAGGGCCAGCCCGAAGGCCTCGATCATCAGCCAACCGTCATAGCCGACTTCTTTCAACGTATCGAAATTCTCGGCCCAGCGCACATTGCCAGTTCCCGGCGTGCTGCGATCGTTTTCGGAGATGTGAACGTGGCAGCAAACATCGGCACAGCTGCGAATCGCGCCGGCGATGCTCTTCTCTTCGATGTTGGCATGGAACGTGTCGTACATCATGCGGCAGTTCGGATGATCCACTTCCTTGACGAAGCGTGCCGAATCGGCATGTGTGTTGAGCAAGTAAGTCTCGAAGCGGTTCAAACACTCGATGCCCAGGATGACGCCGACACTACCGGCGTGTTCGGCCACTTGCCGCATGCTGTCGACGCCCCACTTCCATTCATCGGCGGTGGGGCCTTGGCCGGAGAAGACGCCGAGGGCCGAGTGATAAGGCCCGACGAGATGCGTTGCCCCCACGGCAGCACAACAATCAAGCGTCTTCTTCGTGTTTGCAACACCAGCAGCGCGTACGGCTTTATCCGGACTGATCGGATTGTCTTGTTCGCCTCGGACGGTGACCGCAGTTCTCTCCAGACCAACTTCGTCTAACTGCTTGCCCCACGCCGCGTAATCGAGATCGAGGTTGAACAACGGCAGCTCAACACCGTCGTAGCCCATCTTCTTCAGCGACGTGAGGACCGGTTTTAGATCGTCGTTAAGCTCTCCGGACCAGAGCAGCAGGTTCATTCCAAACTTCATCGGTTGTCTCCTCGTAGTAGGCCGGAACAAGTCATCGCAGTTCCGGCAGTTTCTTTGCAGTAGTAATCCCGCGACTGCCGGAACTGCGCAAAGCCTTGTTCCGGCCTACCTCCTGTGAAATCTTATACATTGAACTAACAACTCTCACATCAAAGGCTCATCACGACGGAGCGTGATGGCTACGTTCTCACCCGCCAGCAACTCCGCCGCTCGTTGTCTGACCAAGCGGCGTGCCTCAGGAAAGAACGCAGTGAGATCTTCTGGTAACGCGGGCAGCCGAACACGTCGCATGACGTTGTTCAGCCGAAACAGCAGTTTGCCATCCTCGACGTAGTCGTACAAGAACCGCTCGGCGGAAAACCTGGGGATAAAAAAAGCCAACATCCCAGTTTGCTGGGTCGCCATCCGGTTGACCGTCCGATTCACGAAGTAGGGATCCAACGAGTCCATGATCGCATAGTATTGGTCCAGCACGGTCGGATGA
>CAUJKL010000782.1 GCA_963204995.1 Planctomycetota bacterium
CTCCATTTGCTGTTAGTTGTCGAATCGGCAACCATCTTCCTTCGGTCGCCTCGTCATTCATGATTGCAAAGCGTGCGCCAATTGCTCTTTCTTCAACTGGTGTCGTACGCGTAGGCCAGGTTCTCGACGAAATGTATCGTCTGTTGCAGCATGATCATCTCTTCTCGCGTTCTGATTACTAAACACCCTGCGTTTTACGCCATTGTGCCGATCACTTTGCGGAAACGAGATTGCGAAACGTAGAAGAAGATCGCTCCGATCAGCGCCAACGCAGCGAATTGGGGCCAGACGATGTTGAAACCCGCGTCGCGATACAGGACCGCTTGTGCGAGCTTGACGAAGTGCGTGGTGGGTGCCGCCAGCATGATGTTTTGCACGACTTCGGGCATGCTCTCGCGCGGCGTCATGCCACCGGACAACATTTGCAGAGGCAATAGCACCAACATCAGCAACAATCCGAACTGTGGCATCGATCGTGCGAAGGTGCCCATGAAGATGCCCATGGACGTGGTCGCAAACAGATGCAAGGTTGTGCCCAGCAGGAACAGAGCGATGGAACCGTTGACTTGTACCGCCAACATACCTCGGACAACGACGAACAACGAAAACACGCTGGCTAACAATACGACCAACCCCATTGACCACACCTTGCTGAGCATGATCTCCAACGGAGTGACTGGCATGGCCAGCAAATGCTCGATCGTCCCGCGTTCACGTTCGCGAATCAGCGCGGTGCCGGTTAAGACAATCGACAGCATCGTGATTTGGTTGATCACTTGCATGATCGCACCGAACCAAACCGTGTTCAGCGTGGGATTGAATCGCATCCGCATCGACAGTTCGACGGGAAGTGTTGGGTTGGAACGATAGCGGTCGCTGAATTCCTGCACTTCTTGGCGAATGATCGACTGCACGTAGCCGTTCCCAGTGAACGCCTGACTCATCCGCGTCGCGTCGATGTTCAATTGGATCGCGGGTCTTCGACCTGCCAAGACATTGCGTTGGAAATCCACCGGAATGTTCAGCGCAAATGTATCCAGCCCGGCGTCCATTCGCTCGTCCATTTCCGCTTGCGTGATCAGCTTGGGGAGCAAGAAGTACGGTGGCTGGAATGCGGCGATAATTCGTTGCGAGAGTGGCGATTGGTCCTCATCGATAATGGCGATCGGGGCGTGGCTGAGCGTTTCCGGCAAGGCACTGGCACCGGTGTAGACGGAAACCGTGAACGCGAACAGCACCAAGACCAACATGATCGGATCGCGCGCCAGGCTCCACAATTCTTTGACGCCCAATCGGTAAACGTTACTCGGTCGCATCGCTCACGCCTCCTGCTTCTTCAACAACATCGCACTGGCGATCAGCAGCACGGGATAAGTCAACAGCAGTGCATAAAACGGAACTGATAAGTCTCCGAACGCGAGTGCTTTGGAGAACGTGCCTCGTGCGATGGTGACGAAGTGTGTCGTCGGGTAGACGTAGGACACCAGTCGCCCGAAACCCTCCAACGAGGTCGTCGGGTTCGTCAGTCCGGACAGTGTCGTTGCGGGCAGGATCGTCAATACGGCCGTGCCGAAGATGGCCGCGATTTGCGAATTCATGAATGTCGAAATCAGCAGTCCCATGGCGGTGGCGCACGCGACATACACCAGTGCTCCGATTAGCAGCGTCAACAGACTGCCTGTGAGAGGCACGCCGAAAAGATAGACCGCCATCACGATCAGCAGCACGCAATTGAGCATACCGAGGACAATGTACGGAATCTGCTTGCCCAACAGGAACTCAAATCGCGTTGTCGGTGTTGCGAAGAAGTTGATGATCGAGCCAAGTTCCTTCTCGCGGACGATGGACAGCGAAGTCAGCATGGCGGGAATCAACAGCAACAACAGCGGGATGACCGCGGGAACCATTGCCACGATACTTTCTACGTTCGGGTTGTAGCGAAATCGTGTTTCGATGCTGGCCGCGCCGCCGGTGGCGTCGCGCCCGTATTCCTCGCGAGTCTTCACACCCAACCAGTGCGAATGCATTCCCTGGACATACCCCTTGATCGTTTCAGCACGCGACGGCATCGCTCCATCGATCCAGACGCCCAATTCCGTGGGGCGACCGCGTTTCAAGTCGCGGGCAAAGTGTGGCGGTATCTCCAACGCCATCGTTAGCTCGCCCGAGCGCATCCGGCGATCCATCTCCGCGTAACTTTGAACCGGGGGCTTTTCGACAAAGTATCGCGATCCGGCAATGTTGAGCGTGTAATCGCGACTGGTCGTCGTTTGGTCTCGGTCGAGCACGGCAAAGTTCAGGTCTTCGACATCCATGGTGATGCCGTATCCCATCATGAGCATCAACAGCACGCTACCCAATCCGGCCATCGTCAACCGAATCGGATCACGACTGAGTTCCTTTGCCTCGCGGTTGGTATAGCTGAGCATGCGGCGAATGCTGAAGTGGCGTAAGCGGCTAGTTTGCGATCGGCTTTTGTTCTCTCCGACTCCCACTCCTTCCTCGCGAAAGGAAGGTGAACTTTGTTCATTCGCAAGCTGGCAGCCTACGCCACGTTTCTCCGCGGCAACGGCGTCTTCCAGATACCCGATGAACGCATCTTCAAGCGAGTCGGTGCCGCGCAGTTCCGTCAGATTCTCGGGCGACTCGCTCACCAGCACCTTGCCGGCATGCATGAGCGAAATACGATCGCAGCGTGCTGCTTCGTTGATGAAATGCGTCGAGATGAAGATGGTGACTTTGTCGCGCCGAGACAACTCGACGAGCAGTTTCCAGAAACCGTCGCGAGCGATTGGATCGACCCCGCTGGTCGGTTCGTCGAGAATCAATAAAGCGGGTTGATGAACGAGTGCCACCGCCAGAGACAACCGCTGACGCTGGCCCAGCGGCAAGGATGCCGGAAGCGCGTCCATCATGTCGGTCAGCCCAAACCGCTCCGCCGATTCACGCACCCGCGCGGTAATTTCCGATTCCGGAACGTGGAACAAGCGGGCATGCAGAACCAGATTCTGTCGTACCGACAACTCGGCATACAGCGAGAAGGCCTGGGACATGTACCCGACCCGCTGCCGCGTACTGAGGTCATTCGCGTCGACACTCTTGCCCAGCAACCACGCTTCGCCCTCGGTCGCCGGCAGCAAACCGGTCAGGATTTTCATCGTCGTCGATTTGCCGCAGCCGTTGGAACCGAGGAATCCGAAAATCTCGCCGCGTTCGATGCGAAACGTCACACGGTCCACCGCCGTGAAATCACCGAATCGCTTGGTTAAATCCTTCGCTTCGATGACGATCTCGGCATCCGCGTTTTCGCGAGGTGGAATCACCACTTTTTCGTGTCCGGCACGTTTCTCTTCGGGTAACAGACGGATGAAGGCTTCTTCAAGTGATTTTGTGTCGGTGCGAGACAACAATTCGGCGGGCGTACCTTGTTCGAGCACTTGTCCATCGTCCATCGCGATCAGCCAATCGAACCGCTGGGCCTCGTCCATGTACGCCGTCGCCACCAGCACACTCATGTCCGTGGCATCGGCACGCAGTCGGTCGATTAGTTCCCAAAACTGTCGCCGCGCCAGCGGGTCTACGCCAGTCGTCGGCTCGTCGAGAATCAACAGTTGTGGGTCGTGAATCAGGGCGCAACACAGACCGAGCTTTTGCTTCATGCCTCCCGAAAGCTTTCCCGCCGGTCGATCGGCAAAGCGTTCCAGATCAGTCGCGGCGAGCAAGTCATCAATGCGACGTTGTCGCTCTTGCTGATTGTGCCCGAACAGCCGGCCAAAGAAATCGACGTTCTCAAACACGGACAACGTGGGGTACAGGTTTTTGCCTAGCCCTTGCGGCATGTACGCGATTTGTGGACAGACTGTGTTACGATGCTTTGCACTGGAGATGTCACCGCCGAGCACGTTAACCGTCCCGGTTTGCACTTGGCGAACGCCGGAGACGAGCGACAGCAACGTTGACTTGCCGACGCCATCGGGACCGATCAGCCCGACCATCTTGCCAAAGGGCAGTTTGACGTCGATGTTGTCGAGTGCGATATGTTTTCCGTAACGGACACTAACACCGGAGAGGTGCGCGACGAATGTTTCGGGCGTGCTCACGGTGATTTTGTCTCTGCGGTCTCCGGCAACCTGACTTCCAGGTCGGCGGGCCAGTCAATATCTTCGCTCAAACGCACGTAGGCCATTCCGGGCAAGCCCGTTTTGACGCTACGGATATATTCCTTGAGCAACGACGGAGGGATGCGTGCCTTGATTCGGAACATCAGCTTCTGACGTTCTTCAGCGGTCTCGACGGTCTTGGGTGTGAACTGTGCGACGTCGGCGACAAATGTCGCTTTGGCAGGAATCACGTACTGCGGAGCGGCGTCTAGGATGACCCGTACGTCCGTGTTGAGCCGAACTTTGCCAGCCTGTTCGGTTGGCAAGAAGAACGTCATGTAGACATCGGCCAAGTCGACCATGTTCAGCACCTTGCCGCCGCCACCTAGCACTTCGCCGGGTTCGGCAATGCGATACTGGACGCGACCATCACGCGGAGCTTTGAGAGTGCTATCGGCGATGTCTGCTTCAAACCGCTGGATGGTTGCCTCGGCCGCTACGACACTAGATTCCGCGCCGATCACCTGCGCTTTTGCGTGTGCAATCGCTGCGTCGCTGGCTGCCACCTCTGCCTCGGCTGCGCTCAAGGCAGCTTGAGCCTTGAACAACTCGGCGCGTTTGGTTTCTGCTTCTTCCTGTGAGATCGCGTTGCTCTTGACGAGTTGTTCAGCACGATCCGCGTTGCCCCGGGCGAGTTTCAATTCGGCTTCACGTTGTCGCACGACTGCTTCCGCAGCTTCCTTATTACTTTCGCGTTGTCGAACACTGCTCTTGGACGCGTCGATTGCGGTATGATCGCGGGCGAGTTCGGCCTGGGCTTGTTTCAGTTGTGCCTCGAGGACATCGGTGTTCATGCGGGCGACGACCTGTCCGGCGGTGACGAAGTCGCCTTCGGAGACGCTGACGTCGTCCAAACGCCCCGCAACCTTGGCGGCCACGTCGATTTCGACGGCCTCAATCCGACCGTTGCTGGCGGCGATGCCTGCGGGCAATGGTTCAGGCTGGTTTTGCAACCAGTAGTAATATCCACCGCCGCCAAGGGCCATGAGTAAGACGACCCAAGAAATGGTCTGACGGTTCATCGGCTATCCTCAACCTTCTTCTTCGTAGGTCTCTGGCCTCGGCTGCTCGCGCGAGTTACCGTGCCCGATGATCCATTGACAGCTTGTTCGTTCGCAAGTTTGCGTTTGACGGTCTACTCTTTTTGCCATTGCTCAGCGCGCCCCTGCGTTAGATCAAGCCGTAACAAGCCGCCATTGTATCAAGTTCGGTCGTTACTCCCAGGGTGACAAACACATCAATGTATTCCGCCGAAGGTGCCAGGCATCAAGATATCCGACCACGAGATCGACTGAGACTGGCGCGCCGTTTGCGACAGTGATCTCGGTAGTTCGGACTAGTTGCCAACCAGAAGACTCCAATCAAGGCGGAACGAATCATGCTCTTAAAATACTTTTATGACCCCGCGCTGGCACACGCCTCTTACATGGTTGGCTGTCAAAAGGCCGGTGAAGCGATCATCGTCGACCCCGGTCGTGACGTGCAGCAGTATCTTGAGGCTGCGGCAAAGGAGGGCTTGAAGATCGTGGCGGTCGCCGACACGCATATTCACGCCGACTACGTTTCCGGCGTACGGGAACTCGCCGATCGACATGGCGCCAAGTTGTATCTGTCCGACGAAGGACCAGCGGAATGGAAGTATCTGTTTGCAGACCAGTATCCACATCAGTTGCTGACCGATGGAGACACGTTTTCGATTGGCAAGGTCGACTTTGAAGTCCTGTACACGCCGGGGCACACGCCAGAGAGCCTGTCGTTCGTGCTGACGGATCGAGGTGGCGGGGCGGATCAGCCAATGGGGATTTTCACCGGCGACTTCGTGTTTGTCGGTTCGATTGGAAGACCGGACCTGCTCGAACAAGCTGCCGGAATCATGGGGACGGCCGAACCGGGAGCACGCGATCTCTTTCGCTCCGTTCAGCGATTTCGTCAACTGCCTGACTACCTGCAAGTTTGGCCCGCGCACGGCGCGGGAAGCGCGTGCGGCAAGGGACTCGGCGCGATTCCGTCGAGTACCGTGGGTTACGAAAAGCAATTCAATCCGGCTTTGCAGTTCACTGGCGAACAGGAATTTGTCGATTACATCCTGTCAGAACAACCGGAGGCTCCGACTTACTTTGCCGTCATGAAGCGAGTCAACAAGGAAGGCCCGACGGTTCTCGGCGACCATCAACTGCCCGAGAAACTGGTTGCCAAGGAAGTGACCCGCGTCGCGTCCAAGCAGATGGTGATCGACATCGGAAACTCGTCGTCGTTCGCGGCGGCTCATGTTGCCGGCACCATCAACATCCCGATGAAATATCTGGCTGCCTGGGCGGGCTGGTTGGTCGATTACGAGAAACCGGTCTACCTGCTGGCGTCGCGTGAAGAATTGACGGAAGCAACCCGAATTCTGCACAAGATCGGCATCGAGAACATCGCGGGTTTCTTCGACGCAGTCGAAATCGAAGCTACGGGGCTGAGAACCGAGTCCTATTCCGAGCAAACTCCCCAGCAGCTCGCGGCCAAGATCGAAAAGGGGGAGGTCATACTGATCGATGTGCGAGGCGACACGGAATGGGCTGAGAACCATATTCCGCAGGCTCAAAGATGCTTTTTGGCTAACCTGCCGGAAAAGTTAAACGAGTTTGACGGCGACTGCACCTTGGCATTTCAATGTCGCAGCGGCGGTCGTTCCGCGATTGCGGCCAGCCTGGCCACAGCGGCTGGCGTGCAAAACGTGGTCAACATGACCGGCGGAATCAACGAGTGGGTTGAAGCGGGATTGCCAATCGCCGCTGAATCTTCCGGCGTACCCGGCCCGAATCGTTCTGCTTCAACAACCGAGGCAGCTTGCCAGAGCCAAGCTGTGTTCTGGAACGCGGAGTGTCCGTCGCGATCCAAGGGAACCACTGCGTCCATATAGGAAATGTGAACACCAATGATTGAATTCATCATGCAACCCTGGCCGTGGTGGTTTTCGGGAGTCCTGATCGGGCTGACCGTGCCACTGCTGTTTCTGCTGGCCGGAAAGGCCTTCGGAATCTCAACCAGTTTCCAAGAGGCCGGTGCGATGTGCGCTCCGTGCAAGCGTCGTTACGTTAGTGGGGTATATCGACTGGTACGTCGTTTGTGTCGAATGTCACTTGAAACAACCGGTAGCGTCTTGCCCCTCACACCTAACAACAGGAACCTCAACGCATGAACCCGACCGATCAACTTCATCGTCCGTGGCTCGTCGCCGTTTGGCCGGGGATGGGGCATGTTGCCTTGACGGCTGGCTACTACCTGATGGCCAAAATGGGAATGCAGCAGTTTGCGGAGTTCTCGCCGCGAGATCTGTTTGACATCGACGCGGCGATCATCCGCGATGGTGTGGTTGTCAAGCCGGTTTGGCCGCAGAGTCGCTTGTTCGTGTGGGAGGGCGGCGAGCAGCATCGCGACGTGATCATTTTCATCGGAGAAGCGCAACCGCCCGATGGGAAGTACGAGTTCTGTGAACAGCTGATCGACTTTGCTCGCGATCACGATGTCGAGCGAGTCTTCACGTTTGCGGCGATGGCGACCGACGCGCCCCCCGGACAGGACGCACGCGTGTTCGCGGCGGCAACCAATCACGCCTTGCTCGATGAACTCGATGCCACGGGCATCGAGCGGTTGCAGGAAGGCAGCATCAGTGGACTCAACGGCGTGTTGCTTGCCGCCGCTGCGGAAAAGGGTATGCCCGGCGTTTGCCTGCTGGGCGAAATGCCGCTGGTGTTTGCCCAAATGCTGTACCCCAAGCCCTCGATGGCCGTCCTGAAGGTGTTTGCACAGTCGGCTGGCGTTACGCTGGACCTGGCCGAACTCGCCGGACAGGCCGAGGCGATTGAACATCGTTTGAATGAGTTCATGCAGCAGGTGCGTCAGAAGCTCGAAGCGAGTCAATCCGCCCAGTCTCCCGAAGACGAAGCGCTATCGGGTGACGAATGGAAAGCCGAAGGCGGATTATCAGCCGATGACGAACAACACATCGAAACCCTCTTTCAAATTGCTTCCGAAGATCGCACGCGTGCGTACGAACTCAAGAGCGAATTGGATCGGCTCGGCGTGTTCGATGAATACGAAGATCGATTTCTGGATCTGTTCTCGAAGGACAACGAAAAAGAAACTTGAAGTGCAATTTCATCCTTAAGCGATTTCTTACGCGAACTCGATCAACGGCTTGAGGATGCCATCTTCCTTGGTTTCCATCATGCGTACTGCTTTGTCGACTTCGTCAAATGCAAACCGATGCGTTGTCAGTGGGCTGGGATCGACGCGACCGTTTTCGATCAGCCGCAGCAAACGGCTCATGCGAACGTTGCCGCCGGGACAAAGCCCGGTGCGAATGACCTTGTCGCTCATGCCAACGCCCCATTCAATGCGCGGGATGTCCACGCTGTCGCCGTGACCGAAGTAGCCCGCAACCGAAATTGTGCCGCCCGGTCGAGTCGCTTTGACACAGGCTTCAAACGTGGTTTGCGCGCCCAAACATTCGATCGCCGAGTCAACGCCCTGGCCCTTCGTGAGATCCATGATCGCTTCGACGGTATTAACCTTGTTGAAGTCGACCGTTTCA
>CAUJKL010000783.1 GCA_963204995.1 Planctomycetota bacterium
AACCAAAGGTTCTTGCATGCCTCGAGCGATTTCTCTGGCATGCCGATGTAGCCTTGCATTAAAGCGTGCGGAATCTTGGGGCGGAAAACGATCTCGCCGACCTGGTTGTCGGCGAGCAACTCATCGGTCTCCGGATCGACGATCGCGACGTCGAACAGCGTCGAGCGAATCGTTCCGCTGCAGCCAGAAACCGGCGGATCGTCGGGGCTGGAATACGCCACGAGGTTGCATTCGGTCATGCCGTAACCCTGAAAGATGCGCACGCCGAATCGCTCGCAGAAGCGCTCGATCCAGTCGTTCGACACCGGTACCGCGAGTATGGCTCGCAGATCATTAACGTGGTCGTCCAGCTGCGGGGACGTGTTGAACACCAACTGGGTCATGACACCGAGCAGGTTGGTCACGGTAGCGCCGCACTGCCGAACTTCCGCCAGCCATCGATTCGGGCTGAACCGTTCGACGCAATGAACGCGGGCACCGCACAGTAGGGATGCAAAGACCTGTACGAACAACGCATTGACATGGAACAGCGGCAGGCAAACGTAGTACACGTCGCGTTCGCTCAGCTTGAGCCCGTCGGCTGGAAGCGAATAGAGCGCGAGGTGGGCGTGCGGCATCAGCACGCCTTTGGCCGGCCCCGTCGTGCCCGAGGTGTACATGATGCAGCCAAGTTCGGCAGGCGATGGATCGCTCGGCACAGCCGGGTGTGAAGCGCCTTGCGCGAGGAAGTGGGCGAAAGACCGCAGCGGAAGATCTCCGAATACGGAGTGCGTTTGCCCATCTTCCTGGCGGTCGAGCACGACGATCTCCGTTGAGGTATCCGGCGGAAGCCCAACGTCGGCGAACGCCGCCGACAGGGCCGTATCCAGAAACAGGGCTTTCGGCGCGCAGTTGGTCAATTGGTGCTGCAGCGAAAAACCCTTGAGTTCGGTGTTGATCGGCACGAAGATCGCACCGACACGCCCGCAACCGATGGCCAGGAGAATGAACTCGGGGCGGTTCCGCATCATCATCATCACTCGGTCGCCTCGGCGCACCCCTAAGGCTGCCAGCGCAACTGCGACACGGTCGCTTTCGCGGTGTAATCCGGCAAACGACAAATCACCGGCGTCCTGAAAACTGATGAAAGGCCTTTCTCCATAGCGCTGTGCCTGGCGCCGCACGATATGTGGCAGGGTCCAACCCGCTTTATCGCCGAGCACCTCTAACCCCTGGACGCCGGTCATGCCACTGACCCCTTCGGACAGGCGCGCATCAACATGTTGAAGACGCCCTCTTGGACGACTGTCTTATGCTGATTGAGCACTCGGATCTGGAGTTTCAGGACGCCACGGTCGGGTTTGGTGTCGCTGCGCTTCGCCTGGACCACTGTGGCCGCGAGGTGGATCGTGTCGCCAACAGCTGTCGGTGCCTTGAAGACCCAGTTTTCGATGCTTAGAAAGCCAATCACGGTCTCCTCGAACCAGCCGTTGCGCGAGAGCAGGCCGGTCGCGCAAGACAAAATTAGAGCGCCGTGAGCAATTCGCTTGCCGAACGGACCCGACTTCGCGTACTCGTCGTAGGTGTGGATGGGGTTTGTATCCCATGAAAGGCCGATGAACCCAGTCAGGTCGGCGTCTGTGATTGTTCTACCCTGACTACGGTAAACCTCACCGGGCTCGAATTCCCCTATGAACTTACCCATTGCGCCTCACTATAAGGACCTCACTAATCTAACAAGCGATTGGATGGCTGTCAACCATTCATTGGCCATCTATTCGGAAAGTGCAAGCCAGCTAGAACAAATAGCCAAACGGCTGTTAGGGGGATTGATCAACGCATGTTGAACCTTCGGAATCTCCGATCAACTCGATGTTGCTGATTTCTCACCGCTTCCGAGGCGCTCCCGTGAATCGGGACTCATTTTGCGGAGCGGAAGGCTTTTCGCCCGCTGCGGATTCAGGGTGTTATCGCCATAAGCTTTCGACGAGCCCCACAGATTCGAGGATCGCTCTTCACTGCGCCCGGTGCTTGCTGAGAGGACAACCAGCGTGGTTCATTGATGTTCTTTGCCAGACAGCGGTAGCGAACTGCCGTGAACCCGAACTGGCGCTTGACGAGCTGCGCCCCGGGGCCGGGCGAAGGGTCACCTCCTCCCACCTCCTCCCTCACCATGGCGACACCGACGCCGATGGGCGACCAGGCTGAGAATCATGGGCTCGCCGTCCGCCTCGACCACGTTGTTGGGCTTCAACTCCAGCGAAGCATCCTCGCGCCACCTCGACCAGCGGAAGGCGGTTGCGAATCACTCGCATGAACTCGCCCAGGTGCAGGAAGTCCGGCCGCACGATGGTGGCCACACACAGCCGGCCGGAGACCTCGCCGCGCATCAGATTGGCGCGTGCAGCATGCCGTTGACGGTGGCATTGACCCGCTCGGCATCGGCCAGGATCTCCTCGCCGAACCGGGTAAGCTTCGCTCCCACGGGCGTGTGCTCGAACAGTGTTTCACCGAGCTCCTCCTCTAGCGCCCGGATCTGGCCGCTCACCGCCGGTTGGCTCAGGTGAAGGAACCTCGCGGCCTGCGTGATGTTCCCGGTCTGCGCAACGGCCGCAAACGCCCGGAGGTTGGAGAGATTCATAGCCCGGGGCGGGCCGCGCCCGATCCCCGTTTCGGGGCTACGCCGCATCCGCACCTGCGGGGCCCCTTCGAGTTGATACAGTCGGCGCACCCTCCTGGCTATGTTCAGGCGCTCCCAACACGGCGCCGGAATCGCAGCACGTGATCGGCGTCGCAAGTCCGATCGAGTCTGCCGGCCTTGGCCAGATGGCTCAAGTGGGCGATGGTTTCACCCATCGCAAACATTGTCTGGTGAAGGTCAAGTGGTCGAACGAACAGGGTGGGTAAAACTTCAGCCGCAGCCATCGGCACCGCACAGGCGTCTTCAAGCGCGCGCAGACGTACGGCGTGGTGCGCCTCGATCGCCTCGATGCGCGGCCGCGCCCCAAAGAACGGCATACCGTGCGAGGGCAAGACCAAGGTATCGTCGGGGAGGCTCTTCCAAGCCGCTAGCGAGGATAAGTAGCGACTCAATTGATCTTCTTCTGGGGCCATCGCATAGACGCTGATATTGGTCGTGATTCTCGGCAGAAGCATGTCGCCGGAGATGAGGACAGCGAGGGTTGGCGAATGAAGCGCAATGTGTTCAGGTGAATGGCCGAATCCGGCGACCTGATGCCACGTATTGCCGCCGAGCTCGATCGTGTCACCGCCGCGGAGCCGCCGGTATTCGTTGGGCAGATCCGGCACACGAATGCGATACGTATTACCCCGTGCGACCGCGGCCCGGCGCACTGATTCCTCAAGACCGTGCCGGGAGTAGAAGCGCAGCATGTCAGCGACGCCATGTCCGCCCTGTTCCGTCCGAACCAGGTGAGCGGACAGGTATTCGGCAGCCGACATGTGCACCGGTGCTCCGGTCGTTGCGGCCAGCCAGCTGGCGAGCCCGAGGTGGTCCGGGTGAAAGTGCGTGACGAGTATGTCGCTGACCGGCTTGTCAAGTCCGCTGAGAACAACTTCCCAAGCCGAACGTACCGCATCGGTGGCTATCCCAGCGTCAACAATGGTGTAGCCCGAATCACCTTCGATCAGCCAGAGGTTGATATGGTCGAGCGCAAACGGCAGCGGCATTCGTACCCACCAAAGACCGGAACGAATTTCGACGCGCTGGCCGATGTCGGGCGGATCGAGAGGCGGCACGGACGAGGGTGGGGAGATCATTGGGGGACGTCCTGTCGGGGCCGTTATTTATCTTTACCATCCTGCCAAGCCCTCTACAGAAGGCTGGTCAACTCCGGCACGGCCTGAAACAGGTCCACAACCAAGCCATAGTCGGCGACCTGGAAGATCGGCGCATCCGGGTCTTTGTTGATGGCGACGATTACCTTCGAATCCTTCATGCCGGCCAGATGCTGGATCGCCCCCGAGATGCCGACGGCGATGTAAAGCTGGGGTGCTACGATCTTCCCGGTCTGGCCGACCTGGTAGTCGTTCGGCACGAAGCCGGCATCCACCGCCGCCCGCGAGGCACCGAGTGCCGCGCCCAGTTTGTCGGCAAGCGGCTCCAGCAGCTTGCGGTAGTTCTCGCCGCTGCTCAGACCTCGTCCGCCCGAGACGACAATCCTCGCCCCCGCCAGCTCCGGTCGCGCAAGCTTGGTGAGTTCGCGGCCAACCAGCGTTGACTGCCCGCGGTCAGGACCAACGGCGAGTGGTTCGATCACCGCACGAGCGTCCACATCGGGAGCCGCATCGAAGGCCGTGCTGCGCACCGTAATGACCTTCATCGGATCCGCCGATCTGACTGTCGCCAAGGCGTTACCGGCATAGATCGGGCGCACGAAGGTGTCGGCATCGACTACAGCGGTGATCTCCGATATCTGCGCAGCATCCAGCAGGGCCGCTACGCGAGGGAGAACGCTCTTGCCGTTGCTGGTGGCCGCCGCGAGGATATGTGTCTGTCCGGTGGCATTCGCGACAATAAGGGCCGCGATGTTCTCGGCACCCTGGTCACGATAATACTCAGCTTCGGCAAGCAGCACCCGGGACACATTCCGGATGCTCGCGGCCTGTTCGGCAACCGCGGCGCATTGCGCGCCGGCGACCAAGACGTCGATATTCCCCCCTGTTCGCGCAGCGATTTGAGCGGCGGCAGTAATGGCCGACAAGGTAGGTGCCTTGAGGTTGACATTGTCGTGTTCTGCGATGACCAGAAGGCTCATTCGATCACCTTGGCTTCGTTCCTGAGTTTGTCGATCAGCTGCACGACATCGGCCACTATGACGCCAGCGCTACGCTGCAGCGGCTCCGCGACCGTGACAGTTTTGAGGCGCGGCGTGATGTCAACGCCCAAGTCGGCAGGCTTGATCACGGCCAACGGCTTCTTCTTGGCCTTCATGATATTCGGCAGGGTCACGTAACGCGGGGTGTTCAGGCGAAGATCCGCAGTGACGATCGCAGGCAGGCCGATCTCGAGGATTTCCAGGCCGCCATCGACTTCGCGCGTGACCGTCGCCAGCTTCCGCCCCTCGCGATCGCCGATTACCACTTTCGAGGCGCAGGTCGCCTGCGGCCAGTCGAGCAGCGCGGCCAGCATCTGGCCGGTCTGACTGGCATCGTCATCGATCGCCTGTTTACCCAGGATCACCAGCTGCGGACCTTCTGTTCTCACGACAGCGAAAAGCAGCTTGGCTACCGACAAAGGCTGCAGTTCGGCATCGGTTTCGACGAGAACCGCGCGGTCGGCACCGATAGCCATCGCAGTGCGCAGGGTCTCCTGGCAGGCCGCGACTCCACAAGACACGGCGATCACCTCGCTGGCAATTCCTGCCTCGCGCAACAGGATCGCCTGCTCCATCGCGATCTCGTCGAAGGGATTGATCGACATCTTCGTACTTGTCAAGTCGACGCCACGGCCATCCGAACGGACCCGAACCTTCACGTTGTAATCGATGACGCGCTTGACCGGGACCAGGATCTTCACTTCATCCTCCATACAGAAAGATCGCGAGAGAATCGTGATGAACGACTCCGCAGTATCACCAGACCAATGCAAGGGTGGTTATGGAAAATCAATACAATACCGACATGTTGCCCAAGTGGATCATCGAGATCGAGCGATCGGGCGGTGCACCCGCACGATCGCTCTCATTGCCAGCGCTGGGGATCGCCGACCCGATGCCGCCTCCATTCCGCCGGCAAGTGGCCGGCGAACCCGTTCAACACTTCGCGGGGCATCGCCGAAGCACTTACGTCCGAGCGCCGATCCCCAAATGACCTTCCACCATGAGTTTCGTCAGAACTTGATGTTAAGGCCCACCACAAAACCGGACGGGTCGAACCCGGGAGTGGATACATTGCCAACGAGATCCCCGCCCGTAGCCAAGCTGTAGGCCGCATTGTCCTTGTTGGTCTGTCTACCCCAGCTCGCATAGAGGTTGGTGTTCTTGAACAGCTCATACTTATACGCAACGCCGAGCAAGCTACCGTCGCGATCCAGGAGGGACTTATCGTTGAGCGATGCGTAGCTTATGTAGACAGTGCTCTTACCGAAGGGTATTGCGGCGCTGGCGCTCGCCCCGGACGCTTTCGAGAGCACCCTCGTCACGTTCTCGTAGTTTCCACCGGAGATCTTGCCGGAAACGAAGGCGCCATAGAGTCGCATGAACCCGAAATTGTAGTTGCCTACAATCTGCCAACCCTTCTTCTCCGCGAGCCCGTTCTCGCCAGCTGTGACGAAACTGGCATTGTTCACATTCCAGGTAGTTAGCGATGCGGTAAGCGGGCCATTCAAGTAGAGCAGCCCAAGGTCCCATCCTTGCCCGGCCTTGTCACTTGTAGTTACCGCACCTATGGCGAAGTTGTTGCTCACGTTGTTCTCGCTGCCGGTCGTGTACGTAAAGTGGCCCGAGAATCCGCTCACACGAGGCGTCTTATAGACAAATGAATTGTTGACTCGGGTGGGCATACCACCGATCACAGGAAGAAACGTCGCCCCATTCCCAAGGAAACCGGCTCCCAAGGCATTCCCGAAGGCTGCAGCAGCGACATACGAGCCGGTGTATTGGCGGCCTATTGTGAAAGTCCCCACATTAGTGGCAAGACCGGCATACGCTTGGCGGGAGAAGATTTGAGGTCCCGACCCGACTAGCCCCCCCGACGATGGAACAGTATTGTTGATACCTGGTACAACGGCACCGTTGCTAACCACACCTGTGTCGAGAGCTACACCCGCCTCCACTTCGCCTACAACTTTCAGGCCGCTGCCCAATTCCCGCTCACCCTTTACGCCAATGCTCGACGCTGTCATTCCGCCCGTGCCGAAGCTGGTCTTGCTGCCGAAGCCGCTGTTCATCCTGGCGACATTGACGTCGGCGGCACCATAGAACGTAATGCCCGGAATCGCTGTAGTTGGGGTGGCCCGTGCTGCCCGCGCCTCACCTTTCGCATCGCTCGGTTTTTGATCCTCCCGAGTAGTCAGAAGCTGCTGGATCAGTCGTTTTTGATCAGCCAACTCTTTCTTCAGCGCGTCAATTTCTGTGTCTGCGAACGCTGGCGCGGCAGATACGAGCAGGCCACCCATAACGTACGGGACAAACGTTTGTTTTCTGAATGAACAAGTCTTGCGCTTCACTTTACTCCTCCTTTGGTTTTGCAGGTATCCGAAACCTGGCTGGCTCGCCGAGAGACTCGGCTTTTCCGGGGACTTCCGCCCTCATTGGCCGCCGCCGAGCAGCTCCAATGCCCGACTTTGGCATCCTAGCACCTACCGTACGTTTGGTCGATACATTCGTGGAAAGTACCGGCCATTAAAGTTCTGGGATCCGATATGCGTCGATAGGTGTCCCGCGGATAGGCATCCACCTGTCTGAGGCGGGCACCTTTAGCGACAATCACTCAAAGTCACGCGGATTTGGTGGTTGACGGTTGTTCGCGAGGCGATGACGTTGGGCGTGTCGCTGGCGAGGCTCGCGTTGCGTAATCGGCCCGCTGTCAAGGCTCCGCCGAATTTTCCCCAGCCTCGTCGTTCAAATTTCCGCTGCGTGCTTGACGGGTGGTTCGCCCGCCAAACCTGGAAGGTCTTGGGTCATGGTCGTTCCGACTTACGGTCAACAGGCAGAGCGCGACGCTTCTTGAGTGACCTCAGATCGATCATGCCGTCCAAGACGCGCGGGTCCACGTCTGCGTCGAATATCTGGTGCTTCTGGACTTTCTGAGTGCTCGTGGTAGGAATGCGGTCGGTAAACCAAATCCATCCGGGAGCCTTGTAGTACGCAAGTACACCATTGCAGTAATCGAAAAGGATGCGCGCCACAGTGTCGCAACCCATGGGCGCCTCCGGTTTGAGGACGACGCAGGCCAGAACCTCCTCGCCACGCACCTCGTCCATGACCGCAATCACAGCCGCTTGCTGCACGTACTCATGCGTTTGCAGCAAGCCTTCGACTTCCGCCGCCGCAATGTTTTCACCGGAGCGTCGAATGATGTTCTTCCGGCGATCCACGAAATGCATGAGTCCATCCGGATCGCGAAGCACGATATCTCCGGTATGAAACCATCCACCTCGCCAAGCGTACTCGGTCGCCTGCACATCATCCAGATAACCGCTGAAGAAGTCCTTGCGAGGCGTGTCCCTCGAATGTCGAACCAACAACTCTCCGGGTTCGCCGATCCCGACATCCTCTCCGCCTTCGTTGACCACGCGGGCCTCCAGCCCGGGCTTGACACGTCCAATGGCGCGCGTTCCGACTCTACGTGGCTCATCGCAATCGACGAAAGCACGAACCATTTCCGTCATTCCCCACACTTCAAGAAGCGGGAAGCCAAAGCGTTGCTCGAACTCGGCATGTCGTTGCGGGTCCACACCGGCGCCGATGCCGAATCGCACGCGATGCGCGTTCTCGAGATCGTGGCTCGGCTGGTTGAGCAGCATCGGCACAATGACGCCCAGGTAGTGAACCACAGTCGCGCGTGTTTGATGCACCTCTGACCACCACCGCAACGGGTGGAAACGATCGGTCTGGATCTGGCAATTGCCGTGCAACAACGCGCCGAAGAAGGAATAGATAGACGCATTGACGTGAAACAGCGGCAGCGGATTGTAGATGCGTTCGCATGCTTCCCCGAGGGACGCCAAGCCACCCCGGGAGTTGTACCACTCTCCGGCTGCGATCTCATAGCGATGCGACAGAAGGCAGCCTTTTGGTCTACCGGTGCTGCCCGATGTATAGAGAATGCTGGCAATCGTCTCTTCCGTTGGTTTGACAGAAATCGCAGGCACTTCGGCAGCAGGAAGGTCCGTCGGGAAGTGACCGAGTTCGACGATTGCCGGTCTGCGCATCGAAGCCGTGATCGCCTGTTCCAATAGCGGTCTTAACGAAACCTCCACGACCACCAGGTCGATTCTTGCGTGGTTCACCACATACGCAATTTCCTGCGGCCGGTAGTCCGGGTTCAGAGGAACGCAGCAGATGCCCAAGGCATTCACTGCCAGCTTGTGCAAAAGATGCTCTGGTCGGTTCTGGAGCAGGAGACCGATCCGGTGCCCCACTCCGTAGCCGGCTCCGACGTAAACGCTCATG
>CAUJKL010000784.1 GCA_963204995.1 Planctomycetota bacterium
GTCACTATCGCTATTGAGCAACTGGAAGACAAGTGTGGCGTTGTCCTTGTCATCCAGCGACGTGAGGTCGATTTCGACCACTTTGCCGTCATATCGGACCAAGCCGGGAACGAAGTCGGCTCGGTCGCCGGACAGCGCGAAGATCGACGTGCCGTTGGCACCTCGATCCAAGAGCGTCGTACTCGGATCGTCTTTGTCGACAAGATAGACGACGAACGTGTCTTCCAACGCTGCGGATGTATCGCTGTCGTCGAACGTCGCATCGAGTTCGAAGCGGTACGTGCGAGAGCCCCTGTCTTGCCCCAGCCCGATGACGATCGACTCTTGATTGGCCACCGCGCCCGGATCGTTCAACGTGATAGGAAGCTGAAATCCCTCGTTGATCGCATTAATCACCCGCAGCGCATCGACGGGTGACACGTAGTTATCTCCGCTGACATCACGGTACGGCTCGTCGTTCCGGTGCGGCACCGTGACCGGCTGGCTGCCGTGTTCGATGATGTAATTGATCGGGATCAGCGCATCCACAGGCGAGATCGCGTGATCGTTATTGACATCCAGAGAAATCACCGGGTTCTGCCAATATGCCGCCAGGAGGAGCCGCGATTCAAGTGACTCGAGTTGTAACGTTCGATGGGGTTGCTTCCTGCTACGGCTTTTCGATCTCGCGGGACTTACCGTGCATCGAGTCCTTGAGCTACGTCTCATGACTCTTTCTCCTCGCTTTAGTTACTACAGCGCAGGGTTGATACTGAGTGAACTGGCTGATCTGGCGATCTTTCCGGGGGCTTGGCAAGGGGCTCGGGGACACAGGACGTTATCGGAGGCAAGGGGGCGAACTCAAGTAAGTGCTGTGTCTCCGAGTTGGCCCCCCAGGTGTATTTGGCTGCGGCGACCACAAAGTCGATTCACTCGCCACAAACAAAGACACGCTCCAAAGTCAAAACCGAACGCGCATGGCAAGTTTTTTACGAAGGAGGAGAGGGGGGAAGATTCCCTCCCCCATTCGAATGGGCACACTAGCCAAGCCGAGCCGAGAACATCAACGTTTTCACAATCTTCATTGCGATTTGTTCAATCTCGACGGTGACGCTGCCCAAGAATTGAATTTCTCGCGAGGAGTGAAATATGTTCATCGAGAACTTAGATTTGCCGTACGTCTGGCAGGTCTCCGATGGGCGAGAATTCCCGGTCAGCCAGGCCAAGGACGGTGATCGGGAGGTGTTGGGGCAGTTGTTGGAAGCGAGCCGGAATGGAAGCGAGCCGGAATTAGTTGCGTGAAGTGGCTGGATCGAGAATCGCACTGTCCGGAAGCGTTTCTCAGAATTCTTCATAGTATTCTTCATAGTGCCACTGAATGGCGGATTCGGGTGGCCTGTGGCAGTCACCACGACGAGTCGCTAGACTGCGGAGGTTGTGCGTCCCTCGTTTGCTGGTGGCGGTCGCCCATGCCTCTCGGTATCGATCCCAAGGTTGACTTTGCGTTCAAGCTGGTCTTTGGCAGCCCCGCTCACCCGCGGATCACGATTCACTTTCTGAACGCGGTGTTGCAGCCGAAGCAGCCGATTACCGCGGTGGAGATTTTGAATCCCATCCAAGACCGGGATCGCTCGGACGCAAAACTGGCCGTCCTGGACGTATTGGCACAGGATGCGGATGACCATCGCTACAACATCGAGATGCAGACGACGCTTCCGGTGGACCTGCAGAATCGTTTGACGTATTACAACTGTTTGAATTTCGTACGACAGCTGTCGTCTGGCAGCCCCTACCATGACTTGCGTCCCGCGATCAGCATTTGCGTCCTGGACCGTCTGCTTTTCCGAGATGCGGCCGATTATCACTTAAGTTTCCGATTGCGTTGTGATCAGCGGGATTTGGTGTTTACGAATGATCTCGTCTTCCACACGCTGGAGTTGCCGAAGTACATAGTTCCGAGTGATAATGCATTGCGTGGCCTGCCGAAGCTGGAGAAGTGGTTTTGTTTCTTGAAGTTGGCGGCGGATCGGGATATCCATGAGCTGGCTCAGTTGTTGGGTGACGAAGTCTTTGCGGAAGCTGCGGGAGTGTTAGAGATGATTTTTCAATCGCCAGAAGATCGCCAGTTTTACGAAGCCCGCATGAAGTATCTCCACGACGAGGAAGCTCGTTTGATTGCAGCGCGTGAAGAGGGTCGCGAAGAGGGGCGCGAAGAGGGTCGTGAAGAAGGACGTGAAGAAGGACGTGAAGAAGGACGTGAAGCGGGTCGTGAAGAAGGTGCGGCTCAGGGTACGTTGGTCGGAAAGATCCAACTACTTCAGGAACTTCTCGGTGATTTGGTAGCCGAGACATCGGTACTTCTTGAGCGCACGCCAGATAAACTTTCAGAGATGTTGGCCGAATTGCAGCAACGACTTCGTTCTCGCGGGGACTAATCACGTGGTATCTGAAATGAGGCGTATGACTAGGTGTCAGCGCACCGTTGTTTTGTTTTTTCAATCAAAGGAGGGGAGGGGAAGACTAGGAACTCCCCATCCGGTTAGGTAAACTAGCCGAGCAGAGCAGAGAACATCAACGTTTTCACAATCTTCATTGCGATTTTGTCAATCTCGACGGTGGCGCTGCCCAAGAATTGAATTTCTCGCGAGGAGTGAAATATGTTCACCGAGAACTTGGATTTGCCATACGCCTGGCAAGTCTCCGAGGGGCGAGAATTCCCGGTCAGCCAAGCCAAGAACGGTGATCGGGAGGCGATGGGGCAGTTGTTAGAGGCGAGCCGGGATTATTTGCGTGAAGTGGCTGGTGCCAACTTGGCTGAGGATGTGCGGGCGAAGTTGAGTGTCTCGGACCTGGTACAAGACACGCTGTTCGATGCACAGCGGTCGTTCGACCAGTTTCAAGGAACCAGCGCGGGGGAGCTGCTGGCCTGGTTGCGGAAGATCTTGATCAACAATTTGCTGAATCATTACCGCAAGTACCGGGCGACTCAGAAGCGTTGCCTGGCGCGCGAGACGGCCTTGGCGAATGCGGGAACTCGCCTTGTCTATGCGGAGGATGAAACGCCGAGCGAAGTCTGCATGCGTCAAGAGGAAGCGTCGCTGTTGACGCAGGCGCTGGCAGAGCTGCCGGAAGATCATCAGCAAGTGATTCGGTTGCGCCATCGGGAAGGGCTGTCGTTCCCGGAAATCGGCGAACGGATGGACCGTTCGGCCGACGCGGCGCGAATGTTGTGGTATCGAGCCTTTGATCGGTTGTCGAGCGAAATCGAGCAATTGACGCGATGAACGACGAGTCCGTTTTGCGAGAGTATCTGGACGCGATGCTGGCGGCGTCCGGCAGTCCGGAAGTCGAGCACAACTCCGATCCGGAAGCGAAGGCAGCGAGCTTGGTGAGCCGACTGGAACGCGTCGAGAAATGTCAAGAGCTGTTGAACTTCGTCTGGAAGAAAGGAGCCCACCCAGACGCGAAGGCAAATCCGGGGAATTCATGGGTCGCAGGAGGCGGAGCAAGCAACCCAGGTCAGCCCATCGAGAGTGAACATCCCCAGCCTGAAAGTCCGTCTGTTGGCACTAGGCAACAAAGCGAGGGCGAGTGTGATCTCGAGATGTTGGGCCGGTTTCAGATTCGGCGGTTGCTCGGACGTGGCGGGATGGGGGTTGTATTTTTGGCGTACGACCCGATGCTTGGCCGCGAAGTCGCCTTAAAGATTCCCCACCCAGGTGTACTGCTTCAACCAGAAGCCAAGAAGCGTTTCTTACGTGAATCGCACATCGCCGGAAGACTCGATCACCCGCATCTGGCCGCAACTTATGAAGCGGGTGAAGTCGATGGGATTTGTTACATCGCATCGGCCTATTGTGCCGGCCCCACGTTGGCGAATTGGCTGCGCGATGGGCCTCCGCCGGTGCCGGTCGGCATCGCGGTCAGCTTGGTCGCCGAGTTGGCCGGTGCCGTGCAGTACGCGCACGAGCGAGGCGTGGTCCATCGCGATCTAAAGCCAAGCAACGTCTTGTTGAGTCCGTTGGCAAACGGCATGGACAAGGAGGCGATTCCCGGATTTCCCTATGCGCCGCAGATTACAGACTTTGGCTTGGCCGGAGTCGATGACGATTTATCGATCACCGCCACGGGTGTCATCTTGGGCACCGCCAAATACATGTCGCCTGAGCAAGCCAGCGGCCAGCGCGAATTAATCGGACCTCCGACGGACATCCATGCATTGGGGGTTGTTCTGTATGAAGTGCTGTGCGGCGTTTCGCCGTTTGAGCAAGCGACGATTGGCGCTTCATTGAACGCCGTCATCCATGCCGAACCGGCACCGTTGCGGCACTCTCGTCCGGCGGTGTCTCGCGATCTCGAGGCCATCTGCTTGAAGTGCCTGGCGAAGGAGCCGTCGGCGCGATATCACTCGGCCGCCGAATTGCGAGAAGATCTGTTGCGGCTCCTGTCAAATCAGCCCACGTTGGCGCGGCCCTTGTCAGGTATCGAGCGGACGGTGCGTTGGTCGAAACGGCGACCCACCGCCGCCGGATTAGCCGTGGTGTCTTGCCTATTCGTGCTCGGACTTGTCGGCGGACTGTCGTTGCATTTGCGGGAAGTCAAGAAATATTCCGCAGCCACCGTCGCTGCCTTGGACGCGGTTCGGGAAGAACACCGGCAAGTTGTAATGGCGCTGCAAGCAGCAGAAGAAGCTCACAAATCGACAACTCGCCAGAAAGAAATTGCAGACAAGAATCTCGCACGAGCCCAGGCCAGTGAATACCGCGCGCGACGGATGAGTTATCGATCGGACATGCAAAGAGCCTTTGTACATTGGCACAATCACCGGCTAAACGAAGTCGGCAGAATTCTGGAACAGCAGCTCTCCGCCGACGGCCAACCGAGCCTCTTGGGTGTCGAGTGGCGGATGCTGATGACCGAGTTAACCGCCAGATGGCAGGTTCTGGGCAAACACGACGGTCCGGCAACCGAGTGCCTGCTGACTCCAGACGAGCGGCACATCGTCAGTACCGGCGAAGACGGAGTCATCCGCGTTTGGGATTTGCAAACGAAGTCGTTGGTAACCACTTTCGAACCGGAAATCGGTCCGATTCACGCGGCTGCCGTCTCTCCCGATGGCACCTTACTCGCCGTGGGGGGCACGCCATCGCAAAAGACTTCCGACCTGGCCTACGTCTACTTACTCGATCTGCACTCGGGAAAAATCATCCGCTCGCTGCAAGAACATGAAACGACCATCGAATCGATTGCCTTCTCGTCAGACGGCCGGTTGCTGGCCGCCGGTTCGCGGTATTCGGTGGTAAAAGTGTCAACCGTTGCAGGCGAAGCGCTGCACTGCTTTCCAGCCAGTCGCCGGAACCGAACGATTACGTTTTCGGATGACAATGCGTATCTGATGGCGCTCTATGACGAGGGAGATAACTCCGACAATCGCATGGTGCGTATTTGGGATCTTGCCAAGGGAGCGTGTCATTTCGAAGTTCTGTCCAACCAGACGCATGAACTGGCTTGGTCGCCCTCCGGGGATGAAATCGTCACGGTCGGGTATGGGGATTCCACAATTACCAGACGTGATGCGGTTACCGGCAAGCTACTAGGCCGGTTGACCGTACCGGAATCTGCTCCCAGAGAAATGGCTTGTTTTGCCTTCACGCAAAACGGCACACTGCTGGTCGGGGCGGATGTCGGCGGGACCGTACATTGCTGGTCTCGTGGCGCGGACGGTGGCTCCCAGCCGCCAATCGCTGACCGGTGGCAGTATGTCGGGTCCTATACAGTTCATGACGGCGTCATTTTCCGCGTCGTTGTTAGTCGTCACGGAACGATCGTTGTGGCTTGCGACGACGGCAGTGTCAAGACATTCACGCCGGACATCGCCGTCGTCACCGACGTTATTCCACAAAGTGAGTTGGTGGATGTCGGGGCCGTTGGTGACGATGGCCAGACTGCCCTTTCGATTGGTCCCGACGGATTGCTCCGCAGATGGGATGTCGGAGATCGTCGCCCGGTCGTTGTGGGTGAATTGAATGGCGGCCCCATCACCGCGATGGCACTTGCTGCCAATGCACCACGATTGGCCACCATCGACGTCGACGGAGGCATCTCGGTTTTCAATACGCGTCCGCACGAGTTATCTTGGTCGCCTGCGGTGGAACTCCTCGATCCTCCCGATCGCGAACGAGATTCCAGAGTATCGCTTTCCGCCGATGGCGGTGTACTAGCAGCCTGGCGGCCTGACGACGTACTGCGCATTTGGAATGTACCGGCACGAAAACTCGTCATGGCGACTCCGCAAAGCAATGTCCGCGCCATGGCTTTGTCGCAGGATGGCCGGTTCGTCGCTTACGGAGGCACCTTCGAGACCGTCTACGTTCGGAGTCTCGAATCGGAAGCGATTGTTGGATCGCATCCGGCAGGTGGGCGGACGAACTGCGTGCAGTTCAGTCCCGACGGCACCACACTAGCGACTGGCCATTGGGACGGCAGTGTCCGCTTGCTCGATCTATCCGGCGACCAGCCGTTACGTGTGCTGCGCGGTCACCGCTTGCCCGTTCGTCAAGTCGCATTCAGCACGGATGGCAAAACATTGCTGAGCCTTGGAAGCCCACGTCGTACCGATAGTATCCGCCTTTGGGACGTGGAATCTGGTGAGGCCTACGGCGCACTCGACTTGCCTGTACCAAGCGACACTCCCTTGCACCGCCTCACTTGCACGCCGCACCGCGTTAGCGTGCTGTACGGCGATCCGGGCGGAGTTGGACTTCTCACGTGGGACTTCGCACAACTCGTCGAACGCAATTGAATTGTCCGTCGCGTCCACGACGCTCGTGTCCGGTTGTGCGTGGCGCAAGTTGTGCATCCGTTAGCGCTTCGCTTTGCCGCAGTTCAGGCTTTGCCGTTCAACCAACATTCCAGCGAGGGCCACTCGACGTCGATTCGCGTGTGCAGGCGGCCTGCGACTTTTACGAGGTCGCTTCTTTTCCCGACAAGGTGTGCGACGACGTTTTGAAGTGGAACACGTTGTGATTCACAACAAACCACTAGAGCATCGTCGATCCCGGCGATGACACTAGGCGACACACCGGCAGCCTCATCGAAAGGTCGCCTCCAACTGTCAGGCCAATCGTTGGCACTCTGAGGCGCGATGACTAGATAGCGGCAATCACCGCCGCAGCCGAAAAGCTGAGGCTCTGCGGCGCGTACGGTGTCTGCGACCGTCGCCGATCGTTCGCCCGAACGATGTGCTTGTGCTTGGAACATCCTGGCGACTTGCATTCGATTGATCACGTTGCCTGCTAGTCGCTGAGCCATCGTCCGCATGGTACTGACAAGGTTGGTCCAGACGTCCGATTTAGCCGTCAGCAGGTCGGACAATGACATGTGCTTGCGAACCAACGCGGGTGTCAGTTCGCGATCCAGTTGCTTCGTCAAGTCGAGATGATGCTCCTTGAGCGAGCGAATCAGCTCGGCGTCGCCTTCCATCGTCGAAGTATGCGGACCATTGAACTCATTTCCCAGATGCAAGATTCGCCGGGCAAACTCACGGAGTCGGTCTTCGCACACGAGAACTTCCGCCTTCATCGCTCGCACGAGTCGCAATACGGCATCGAGCGCGACCTTCTCAAGCTCCGTCAGGGCGTAGCAGAGGACGATTTGTTCCTCATCCGTGGTGGCGGTGCTGCCTGATAAATCCTCCAGTTGTGCGATCGCTTGCAGAACTTGCGACTCCAACTGATCGAGCAGTTCCTGATACCAGCGGACTGCATCTCGCGCACCTTGAACACGTGATTTCGGGGCGTCGACGAGGATGTAGAACCAATCTCGGAGCGTTTCTCGTTTCGTCGCGGCGACGGACGCCACCTTGCTTCGGACGCGACTCTGCAGCGAGTCGTCACCTTCGTTGTGGCCCAGCAGCTCGTCCTTGATCAGCGTCTTCGCCCACTGAATCCGCTCTCGTGAGTCGACGGCCGCGCCGTGTTCCAATGACATGGCGATGCGACGATGGAAATAGGCTTCGGGCGAGTCGACTAACTGCCGTTCGATCACGCCGTTTACCCAGTTGACAAGTTTGTCGAACCGGAGATCCATTCCGTTGGCGAACTTGCGTGCCAAGTTCTCGATCTCATTATCGATCCCCTTCGGCTCCAATGTCGGCGTCAGGCCTGGTTGTCTTCCGGCCCACCGCGCGACCAGCGATTGACAAAGTGAATTCGCTTCTCCACGAACGATCTCCTCGTTCGTGCCGCCCACTTGGGCAAGCCCGAAAGTTCGAATCGTATCGGCAGCGACAAGTTCGTTCTGCGGCGCGTCGTGCTTGCCGTCGCGGCATCGATCGAAGAACGACGCCGCCAGCGTGACCGAATTCTGGTACAGGTATTCGCCGATTCGCGCCGCCCCACTCGCGAACTCCTCTTCGCTCAACTCGTCGCCGAGGTGGGTTACGTAAGTGTGCCGAAACGGTGAACTATCGCCAACTCGCGGCGGAAGCTTGCAGGCCGGTTCGCCCGGAGAGCCCCGATCCGATGTGTAATGGTGCAACTCGGTGAGCAGGCTCAGGCTATTCGCGAGCGCCAAGTCACGCTGATTTGTGCGGCGCGAAGTCGAATGAACGAGTAGCCCGTGTAGTTGCTCGTCGGAGATGTGCAACTCTTCCAGCATCGTTCGAATCAAGTAACCGAAATCCAGCACCAGCCCACTGCCAACGCCTCCCGCCATCGACGCCACTACAAAGATTCGCGGTGGCTCATTAACAAAATTGATGCCCGTCGTGCGCGAGGACGACGCCAGCGACTCTTCGGCGATCACACTGCTGAACGCATGATGCAACACATTTGCGATCGCGTCGAAGTGATCGACCAAGGCCAGGCGACCGAGCGGTCGGATTCCTTCGGTGGTCAGCGAGCGAGGGATATTGAACAACCAGCGACGGCTCAGCCATTCCAAGAGCGAACTAGCATCGCTGCGGTAGTCCTGGGGTTGCCGTAACGTGAGCGGGACCAGTTGGCTCGATCGCAGTGCCGAGGCGCGGTCTCCGCGAGTCGCCGCGTGCAAGGTCGTCGTGTCGGTGTCGAGCAGCAACATCTGAATCGACGGAATATCATCCACATTGCCGAACCGCTCACACAGTCGAGAGCGAAGCGAACGTAGCACCGCCGCGCCCGTGCCACCGATGCCGATAAACACCGCCGCTCGGCATTGTGCTTCGTCGCCAGTCGACAGGTTGCCAGTCGACAGGTCGAGTGGCGGAAGTTTACGGACCTGACTTGATACGGGGTACGCGTGCTCGGAACGATTGACGCCTTCGGCAGGCGACGATTTGGCGGGCGAGTCGACGGCGGGAGTGATTCGAGTTGATTCGGCGACCGAACGACGGGCGCGACTGGCTGATTTCGGGGCCTCCGTCAAGCTGTCGATGAGTGCGCGACAGGAGGGAAAGCGGCGATCGGGATCTTTGGAAAGCGCTCGCGCAACGACCGGCTGATCGGTTTTGGGCAGCGGAGCCAGGCAAGGGCTGCTGTGCAGGTGTTGGGCCGCGAGTTGAGCTACCGTTCGACCGGCGAAGGCGGGCTCGCCGGTGAGCAACTCCTGATATACCATCGCCAGGCTGTATTGGTCGCTATGGCGGTTCGGTCGTCCGTCAAACACTTCGGGCGGAGCATACAACGGCGTCAGGCCACCGACCAGCGATTCGCTGCGATCACCGAGATCCTTGATCAATCCGAAATCCGCGACTTTGACGCGATTCGCGATCAACAGCAGATTCTCGGGCTTGACGTCCAAGTGCTGCAGCGAGTGTTCTTCATAAAGAAAGTCTAAGGCGTCGGCGACATCGCGAAGGTAAGCGAGCAACTCCAGACGCGGAATCCCTCGTTCGCCGTCTTTGAGACTCTTTTCAAAACGCTCTTTCAGACTGCCGTGAGCAAGTTCCATCACGATGATCAAATGGTCATTGACCATTTCGATTCGTTCGAGCGATAGCAGCAGCGGATGCTGGACCTGTTTGATCCGGCTGAGCGCCTTGAGTTCGCGTTCGGCTCGCCCGTCCTTGAGTGGCCCAAACACGATCTTGACCGCCTTCGATAATCCGCCCGGCGCATCGGCTCGCCACACTTCGCCATACCCGCCAGATCCAATCCGCTCGCGCAGCACATACCCCGGAATTGGCTCCCGCAGGTTGAACGCGATCGGCGCTGAGGTGAGTGTATCCATCGCTGGTTGATTCGGTGGTCGAGGGTGAGCTTAAGACTTCAAGGCTTTGGCGAAGTACGTACCGACAACGCGATCGAAATACTCATTCCGCATTTCGAATGGCAAATCGTGATAGGCGCAATAGCTTCGAATCTGTTTCATAAGATCACGCGGATGACAGCGGCGCAAGCCTCGTCCATGTGGCCGAAAATGCGTCTTGAGCAGATAGGCAATCGCGTCGGAGTCGTACGCACAGCCGATTTCATCGGCGTACATGCGAAACAAGTCTTCGAACTCTTGTTCGTTGGGGTCGCTAACTTCGATCTTGTAAGGGATTCGCCGCATGAAGGCTTCGTCCACTAATTCCGAGGGCTCGAGATTGGTCGAGAAGATAATCAATTGATCGAACGGAACTTGGATCTTCTTGCCGGTGCCCAGCGTGAGGAAGTCTTGACGGCTCTCCAGTGGAATGATCCAGCGATTGAGCAATTCCTTCGGCGCGATTTGCTGGCGACCAAAGTCGTCGATCAGCAAACAGCCTCCGTTGCTCTTTAGTTGCAACGGTGCTTCGCTGATATTTGTCCGGGGGTCGTGTCGAATGTCAAGACTGTCCATCGTCAGCTCACCGCCGACAATGACGGTCGGACGACGAACTTTGATCCAACGCCGATCCCCTTCGCTCGTCTTGACGATGCCGCGTTTCCGACCCTCGACAGCTTGATGGTAAGACGGGTCGAAGAGCTTGATGATCTGGCC
>CAUJKL010000785.1 GCA_963204995.1 Planctomycetota bacterium
ACAGCGGCTCGTACAGCGTCCCCGATCGGTTGTCAAACTCACGTCGAGCCTGATTCAATCGCTCGGCCAGACCGCCGTCCAGCACTTCGATTCGCTGCCGGTCCTTGAGTTCTCGCAATAGATTCTGGGCAAGTCGTTGGAGTTCCGGCAGCTTGTCTTCGGATTCCATCGCCTGTTCGAGTTGCTCCCGCCGACTCTGCGACCAATCGAGAAGTTGTCCGAACTGGCTTTGTAGGTTGCCGGTCATACGATTCTGTTGGTCTTGCAGCAACCGCTCGACAACATGCAGTTGATTCAACACCACCGTTTCCTGCCGCAGCAGCCGCGTCCAAGTCTGCGTCGGGCTGTTGACGACCAATTCCTGTTGCCGCAGCAACGCGTCGAAGTCGATGGCGACCGAGGCCACGATGTTGTGATTCATCAGATTCTGATAGTGATACGCGACGCTCTTGGCGTCGTCAGCCGCACGCTCGAAGGCTCGCTTCAAGTCGTCCAGATGCTTTTGCAGCCGGCCTTTGTCGGTCGTTTGTTGCATGGCCGCAAGTAAGTAGTCGGGCGTCCGACTATGTTCGTGGTCTAGTCGAGCGACGACTCGACCGGTCAGGTCCAAATCGTAAGCATCAGCCCCGATCGTCATCTGCCGAGTCACCTCTTGAACGTCGTCAAAGATCTTACTGGCTTCTTCACGCAGCTTGCCGGAGAGATCCGCGAGCGTGGTGCGGTCCAGGGCTTGCTCCTCCGCGCTGCGTTGTTGTTCCGGAGCCAAGTCGCGTTCATCGCGAAGACGCTTGATGATTTCTAACGCAGCGACTTTGTGTTCTTCGGCGACCTTGGCCAGATTCGCCAAGGCATCGTAGAGCGCCGCCTTCTGCTGCATGTTCACATGACGCTCGGGATCGAAATCCGGCGCGGACACCACGATTCGCAACGGAACGGACTCGCCGCGGTTGCCCTTGCGATCGACGGCCACGAGACGAGTCGTGACTTGATCACCGGTCTTGAGCCTCAAGGTCAACAGATCCCAGTCCCACTGCGAGCCGATGCGATGGGGGTTCGACTTGGCGTCAGGTTCCGACTCTGTCGTTGGCACGTCCGACACTTGCAAAGCGATCGATTGCCATTCCAGCCCATTGATAGAAAACTCCTGCTCCAGGCTCGCCAGCGGCAAATCGTCTTCGGCCATGCCTTTCAGAGCCAGGATATCGTTGGGCGGCAGCAACAGGTTCGTTTCCTGCTGATCAACAAATCCGACTCGCGGGATCAAATCCGGCAGCGGACGGATCTCGTAACGCGGGCTAAAGATGTTCTCGAATCCCGTCTCTTTGGAAACGAGATGCACCTTATAGATGGCGGCTTCATCCACAGCGACCATCGCCCACCATTGGCCGGCACCGTTAGCGGCCAGTGGAATGGTGGTGACTTCATCCGAATTGGTGGCGTCGATGCGCAGCTCGGCGGCGGAGACGGCTTGATCGAGTTCCAGTTGTAGCTTGGCGTGCGTACCTGCCAACACCATGATGTCGCCATGCTCTTCCGTCACCGTCTCGTCAGACAGGCCAGAGTACTCGGGGTAGTCGTACGTCTTTTGAAACGCGACGACTCGCGGGCGTTCTTTGGAATAGATGGTGTGCCTTTTGGTGACGGCGTCGCCGGCCAAGATGCGATATTCTGTCGTGTCGGCTGTGACGTGTATATTGGCAGCGAACTCGGCGCTGGTCCGCCCGCGCATCGTCTGACGTTGCGACGAACCATCGGAAGTAAATGTCTCCAGCGTGACATCGCTAACATCGCCGCCCGATACTTCCACAACGACGGCCACGGTTTCATCTTTGGCAACGGTCAGTGAACTGGGCGACGGTTCGAGGATGTCGACGTGAATTCGCGAAACACGTTCGATGTTGGCACCCGGCAAGACCGCTCGTGCAGCCAGCACTCGGAAACGCGGATCGGGCGAGTTCAATACAGTCGCGACCGCTGCGACGATCACCAGCGCAGCCACAAGCCACTTAGCGAGCAGCCGGATGGGCAGCAGATTGGAAACGCGAATCTTCGCCATTTGCAGAGCAACTTTACCCTGCAGCAGACTGCGAAATACAGGCGAGTCGTGTACGGCGGCGGGATTGTCCGTGGCAAGCTCGACGGCGGAGAGCAGATTCTCGCGCAGGCCCGGCTCGGCGGCTTCGACGTGCGTCGCGATCTCTTCACGCGCCGGCAGATGCACGAGCTTTCGCAGCGATGTCATCCAGACCACGACCAGCGTGACGAAGTAGCCAGCACCGCTGAGACCCCAACGCAGTCGCTCGGTGAGTACCCAGTACCAATCGATCAAGGCGACGATCGCCATACACAGGAGAAAGGTGACAATGGCCGCACAGATACCACGCAGGACGAGCAGTTGAAACCTGCGACGTCCGAAGTGCCGAAGTTTATTGGCGACTGTTGGATCGAGCACGGTACTCATAGTAGGCTCCACTTTAGCTCCAGTAGGCCGGACCAAGGCTTTGCGCAGTCCCGGCAGTTCTCATTCCGCAACTGCGCAACGCCTTGGTCCGGCCTACACCTAGATAAACTAACTACAACAACCCGGCGCGTTTCCGCAGTAACCATTCTAACGTTAATAGAAAAATAATGGCGGCGAACCACCAATAACTTTGCCACAGCTGGGTGTCCGTTTCGACAACCCGTCCGTTGCTCAAGGGCCGGAGCAGTGCGGACAACTGATTCATTTGCTCTTCACGTAAGAAAACACCGCCGGATTCCGTCGCCATCTGTTGTAGAAGCAGGTCGTTGCTAGCGGTGTTCTCCAATTCTCCGGACTCCGGGGGCAGCACAACGAACTGGCCGCGCGCCTTCAAAACGCTCTCGCTGAACCCCGACGCGCGCACGGACACTTCATAGTCGCCTTCGCCCAACGCAGCTGATCGTCCGCGATAGATCCCTGGCACATCTGCATCCGGCACCAGGCTGGTGGTCGAAACCACGCGTCCGTTTTTCCAGACCAAGGCGTCGACCGTAGCATCGACCGCTGGCTTGCCATCCAGTCCCATCAGGCGAACGCGAATGTCGGGCGAAGCTCCGTCCTGATAACTAACCGGGCCGGTGTCGATCGATACGTAATCATCACTTGCCGCGAAGGGACGCGGCATGACGAACTTGGCCAGTTGATTCCAGATCCGCTGATGATATGTGTCGGCAGCCTTGTAACGCCAACGCCAAGTCTCGTCGAACGACAAATACAAAACTCGGCCAGCTCCGAAACGTCGCGTGACAACCGCCGGGAGCGGCGAACCATCGACCAGGGCCTCGACGAGAACTTCAGCACCGGGCAGAGCCTTCACGTTGTTTAACGTGTGCGGCGCGGGCAACTCGTTCCAGAATCGTTGGTTAGCTTGCGGCTCGACTTCAAAGCTCAAAGCTGGTTCGCGCGTGCCCGCCTCGGTGAGCTGGAGCATGGTTGGCTGTGTCGATATCGAAGTCGGCAACCACTCGACCGGCAGCAGCGGACGCAGGTTTTGTTCGGTGAATTCTTGCAGTCGCCCGCGTTGTCCATCAATGAACACGAGTCCGCCGCCGCGAGTTTCGACGAATTCGCGAAGCCAAGTGAATTCATGCTCCGCGAAGACATCTGCCGCGACTTCTCCAAAAATGATCAAGTCGTATTCGAAGAGACCGTCGCGAGTTTCGGGGAACTGATCCTTGCCCTTGCCGCGCGGGAGCGTCTCGTCATCCGTTCCACGTCCCGTAATGATGACGTTGATGTCCCATTGCGAATCCCGCTCGAAGGCATTTCGCAGGTAGCGAGTTTCCCAGCGCGAGCGACCGTCGATGATTAACAGCTTGTAGTTCTCCGTGATCGCCGCGAGTCGCATCGTTCGCTGATTGTTCTGCGATTCGGCTTCCCCTTGCAACGGAGCAATCGAAGCCGTCAAAGCCAGCGACACGGCGTGCCGTTGGACGTCGGAAGCAAACTGGCTGCCCAGCCGTTTGACGAGTTCATCGATCCCGAATTCAAACTCAATGCGTCGCGTACCTGAGTTTTGGGTCAACAGCTGCTGTTGCCACAGCACTTCGTCGTCGTGAGCGATCTCGGCGACCAGCGGTTGCCCGATCGGCATCAGATCGCGAACGATCACCGTTCCGCGAACGCGATCTTTTTGAAACACCATTTCAGGATGTTCGAGGCCGGTCACGGCAATATCTGGTGCCTGCTGAGCCGCACCAAAAGAAATCGGATAGAACGGAATGCCTTGGCCGCCTAAGACCCGAGCCGTTTGAAGAGGCGACGGCCCGGAATTATGCTGCCCATCGGTGAGCAACACGACGGCGGCGTTGATTTTCGCCGCTGGCGTGACGGGCTCGGCAGCCATCGCTGTCGATTCGCCCCGTGTGGCGGACCGTTGGCTGGACGCAATTCCACTCGCGAGGTCCGTCGTTGCACCATCGGGCGATGACGACAAGAGAGTAGGAGTGGGATTCGTGTTCAGACCATCCAGCAATTCGACGGCGGACTGATTGTGCAACGCAATGACTTCGACGTTGTGATTCTGCTTGAGATCGGCAAACAGAGCTTCCGAAGTCTCCAAAAGACTTCGCTCCGCTCGACGCCAGCGGGGCGTCTCGTCAAACATCGCTATCGCCGCGCGAATGGATTCGTCGCTGGAATTGATCAGCAATTGCACGTCGTTATCGAAGGCTTTGCGCAGCGACTGCTCGACCATTTGAATCGAAACACACACGGCCGTCAGGCGGTTACACGCGTCGTCGGTTCCCACTTGATCGGCAGGCTTTGAAATTGCTTCCAGCGGCTGAATGAGTTGCGAATGAATCGCTTCATCTAACGCCAGGTCGTTCAGTGCGGTGTGTTTCGAAACGGCTTCCCGCATTTTCACGATGCGAGTCAACAAAGTGTTGCGTAAACGCTCAACATCGCCTGAAGTAATATCTTCGGCTTGGACTTCAGAGATTGCTGCTAGACGAGCATCCGCCAAATCGTCGGCCAGCTTCAACAAGCTCCCGTCGACTCGCCCCGGTTCGAGCCAGCCTTGCCGCTCGGCAATCAACAACTTGCGGCCATCCGAGATGTGGCGATCCAGCAGTCCCATACTCTGAGACGCGTCGACATAGACCGTGACGCGACCGAGCTCTCCAATGATCTTGCGGTGGTGCAGCACGGGGCCAGTCAGCACCATCACACCAAGAAAGAACGCCAGCGATCGCAGCAGCGGCAAGAACCACCGCAGGCGATGCGGCAGGTCGAAGCTCTCGTGACGATAGTATCGCCACGACAACAAACCAACCACCAACGCCGCGGCGAGCCCGATCCACAAGGAGAGGTCGCCGACAAATCGAATGCTTGTCATGTGCGAACCCTCGAAAAACGCTGCTGTAGAATCAGCTCGAGGAACATGAACGCCAGCAATCCGAGCAACACGTATCTCCAGATCTCGCGACCGTGTCGACGCAGTCGCTCGTGTTCCAGGTACTCGATGGGCGAAGCGACAACTTTTGCGGACAGGCCATCGGCCAGCGATTTCAGTTTGGTGTCATTCATCATCACCAAATCCGACTCATCCCGCGACGTCGAGGCGACGAAATGAATCGACTCGGCATCGGGCATGGTCATCGTGTAGACACCCGGTCGTCGAGTTCCGTCGAAACGTGCCATCAACAAGTTTCCCTGCGGAACGGCTCGGATGGTTTGGCGGCTGCCTTCGGGAGTGACGATCGAGAGCGAGACGTTGGCCTCGCTCGCATCGCTTCCGGGCTCCTGCTTCTGAGTTTCGGCAGGCGTGTCCGAAAACAACGCCACGGCCGGTTCACCCGTGCGGATATTGCGAGGCGGCGTCAGTTGCGTCGCCAGCGTGGTGACCAATTGCTGCATCATCGGCACAAAGAACGGACGCATCGGCAGATCGGACCAGTCCGCGTCGCAAGCCGTCGCCATCTGCATCACGACGCCGTCGCCAAACGCTTGTTCGACCAACAACGGCTCACCATTATCCAACCGAGCAACGACAACCGACCCCGTCGCGCGTGGTTTCAGCTCGTACCACTGCCGAATTTCGGCCGTCGACAAGTCGCCGTTGGCCGCTTCGTTGAAAAACTCTAGAGCCGGATGGTCATAGTGCTGAACCACGATGC
>CAUJKL010000786.1 GCA_963204995.1 Planctomycetota bacterium
GTTGCCGCCGTTGCCGCCGTTGCCGCCGTCGTACTCGCCGGTTTGAGCCAGTTCGCAATCGCCCAACAACAAACCCCGAATGCGGCTCTACAGGCACGGGCGCGCATGATGAAGCAACACAAGCAAACTGGCTCGATGGGGAACGGCTACAGGCCGTGGTCAGCCTGGACTTACCAACGATCGGCACGAAGAAACGCCGAAGCCCTCAGCACGTATGGGCAAAACGTCCAGCAGATTCCCCCCGCCACCGCGAAGGAGCATCTTGACGAGATTCGCAAGAATCTGGCGGCGACCAAGGCGGAGATTGCCAAGTTGGGAGACAAGGCGGCGCAAGAAGCCGATGTCAAGCATGACGTCGATATCTTGACGAAGCACCTGACCGAGTGCGAACAGCTTTGTGCCAGCATGGAGAAAGCGATTGGCGAGGGCGAAGTCGACACGGAAAAAGTGTGTGCGCATTGCTCCGGCCTCGAGGATAAGCTCAAAGCGGCTGAAGCGGAGCATCGAGCGCTGTTAAAGAAGCTGGGACTTGAACCACCGAAATCTGCCGCTGACCACGCCGAACATCAACCCAAGAAAACTGACGGCACTCCAGCCAAGAAAGAGTAGCCAGGGGAGTATCCCAGTGAAGAGCTGGATCACGACCGCCGACGAGCGGGTCGGCTGTCGTGCTGTCTGGCGAGGGAATGAGTGTCACCTTTTAACATAGATCGAGGATTGTCATGAAGATTGTTACGATGTTCTCCTGCATCGCCGTTCTGGCTTTTCTGTTAAGCCTGTCCGGTTGCAGTTCCACGGCTTCCGTCCCGCCAAACACAAGTCCAACTTCCGCGTCCGACGCTGATGCCAATCATTCCCACGCCGAGCACGCCGGGCACGATCATGCGGCTCCGTCCGACATGGACAAAATGAAATTGGAGCTGGCCAAACTCTCGCCGAAGGATGCCGCGTCGGCGGAAACGCAACACGTCTGTCCAGTCGGCGGCGAGATGCTCGGGACGATGGGCTTACCGGTGAAGGTCGACGTCAAAGGCCGACAGGTGTGGATCTGCTGCGATGGCTGCAAAGACACGCTGCTCGCCAGCCCGGATGAGTACTTGGCGAAGCTCAAGAAAGAGTGATTCGAGATGAGCGACCTCGTTCGGTTCACCAGGCAATTGAAAGAGCGGCTCACGGTTGCCAACCCGCTGCCGCATTGGGAGCCGGGTGAAGCAGAAAGCTATATGGTGGAAGTCACGGCATTGCCACAAATGACTCAACAAGTCTGTCTTATTTGAAGGAAGAGTCTGATGAAGTCGGCTGTTTTGTGTAGTGGCGGTGATGCACCAGGAATGAACGCTTGCGTTCGCGCAGTGGTGCGATCGGCAACCACGTTGGGGTGTCAAGTGGTGGGCATTCGGTATGGTTATCAGGGACTGCTTGACGAGGACTTTTTTGTCAACGAGAACGGGGACACCTTGATGACGCCGCGCTCCGTGGCGCACGTAATGCAATACGGCGGGACGTTGCTGCGGAGTCGCCGTTGCGAAGAGTTTGCCACCGACGAAGGATTGACGAGAGCGGCCAACAACCTGCGCAAGCACAACGTTGAAGGTTTGGTTGTGATTGGCGGAGACGGAACGCTTCGAGGCGCCGCCGATCTGTGTCGACACTGGGAAGGAAATGTCATTGCATGTCCGGCTACGATTGATAACGACCTAGCCGGAACGGACCATACAATTGGCTTTGCGACGGCCGTAGCGACTGCCGTCGAAGCCATTGACAAGCTGCGGGATACCGCAGAGAGCCATGAACGAATGTTCTTAGTAGAAGTAATGGGCCGGCACAGTGGCCATTTGGCACTTGATACAGCGATCGCTAGCGGTGCCGAGTTCGCCTGCGTCCCAGAGACACCGACGGACGTGCCCTCAATGATACAGCGAGTTCACGAACTGAAAGCGCGAGGAAAGACATCTATCATCATCGTGATTGCAGAAGGCGGCAAGCAGGGTGGTGCCAACGTTCTCGATCGCAAGTTTCGTGACGCAAATTGCCCGTTTCCAACTCGGACCCTAACTCTAGGACATGTCCAACGCGGTGGAACGCCTACGCCGGCGGACAGAATTCTGGCGACTCGACTAGGAGACCACGCGGTTAGCAATCTGGTCGCAGGTGCAAGCTCGGTCATGACGGGTCAGATCGGCGGAAAGCTCGTGCTAACTCCTCTCGTTGATACATACCGCGATCACAAGCCTTTACCGATCGGCTTTCAGGAACTGCTGACGCGCATGACTTGCTAGTCGGAATAGCGCGGTGCGAAGAGGGTCGCGGATTGGCGTACAGAAGTTTAACGGAGTCGGCGCGAGCGGTGATTACCCGGTTCACGCGAACGTTCATGTGCTCGATGTGTACGCCATGGCAATGTGCGTGTGCATTGGAAACGTCAGCGCGTCTCCATCGAGATACCGTTGAGCAACCGACTCTGTCTCTTCGGTGACCGCCTCCACGAGTGCGCAGCGCGCCGCATCATCCAATTGAGCGAACGCTGGAATCGACATCGCCGCTCCCTGCACGGTAAGTTGTACAAAGCGTTCTGGAGCGGGCAACTGAACGATCAGCGATCGTGGAGTAACTTCTATGCGTTGAAAACCAGCGTCGCTAAGGAGAGCGCGCAGCTCTTCGGCATCCCATAAGGAAAAAGGCACATCCACCGTGGCGAGAGTCGTGCCCAGGTGGCGTGCGGTCGCTGTCAACAGCGTCTCATACACCGGATGGCGACGAAGCGCTTGCCACACACTGATAGCAACACGCCCGCCCTTGGTAAGTACCCGCCGTATTTCACGCACTGACGCGGTTCGGTCAGGAAAGAATTGGAGGCCCTGTTGGCATAGCACGAGATCGAATGCGCCATCCGCCAGGTCCAAACTGATCGCATTCGCCTGTTGCCATGCAATCGTCGCACCAGCAGGCGCGGGGAGCGCACGCGCGACGGCCAGCATGTCGGGATTCACATCGAGCGCGACGATTTTCCCATGTGTGTCAACCAGCGGCGCCACGTGACGTGCCACACTGCCCGTTCCGCAGGCCACATCCAGCACATGCTCGCCTGGCTGTGGAGCTGCGTATTCAAGTAGCACGTGCGTCCAAGGATCGGAGATCGTGGGGCCAAAAAATCGCTCGTATACTTCGGCAGGAGTAGGCCTTTGCTGATCACGCATGAAACCACCGGCTTTCACTTTCGAGAAATGGCGTCGTGCGTCTTAATGGATGGAATTGCGAATGGCTGCTTTCAACGTAATGGAATTGTTCGTTGCACGGAAGTCACCCGAAATACGGTGATTGGCCGGCTCATGTGAAGTTGCACTGATCACGAGGTTAAAGCCATTCGTCCATCAAGGCACGAGAGAAATGCCAAGACAATCACTAGGCGATAGACGCGGGAGGGGCCGCAGCGTCTAAAATCAACGCCAATCCATGCCTGGAGCCGTTCCAGGCTGTGTCTTGCTTCTGATGGAACTGGAATTGTCGTCTGTTTGCGTTCTGAGCAGTAAGAGACGCATGTAGTGGGACCATGCTGCAACAAACGATGCACGTCGCAGAGAACCTCCGTGTTGCACCCGATATGAGCTGAGGCGTACGACAGGCTTCCAGCCTGTCGACTTTGTGTCGCCTCGCCTTGCGGCGAATGCATTTCTTTTAGAATCCGTGAAGAAACGACGTGTGGGTTGCATCCAAAGGTGCAGTACGCGGATGGAATCGCCGTATTTACGTGCCCGATGGTCCCGCTGACCATAGTGAATATAAACACAAAACATCAAGAAATGAGGCTCTTATGAATCCCTTTCTGATCGTGCTCGTCGTGCTGGGTGCGCTGGGTTTGGTTGCCATGATGTTCATTGTTGGCATCTACAACAAACTCGTCACGTTACGCAACCGGTTCAAGAACGCTTACGCGCAGATTGACG
>CAUJKL010000787.1 GCA_963204995.1 Planctomycetota bacterium
GCGCGGCCCACGAGCAACCCATCTTTGACCTGCCAGCCAAACTCGCTCGGCTCGTTGCGTAGAGCGTACGCGTTGTGATCGTTATCGAAGGCCGGCTTCACTGCCATCAAGCGACGGCGCGGCTGAGTCGTGCCAAAGAACGATGTGTTCCAGCCGTCCATTCGATCGCCGTCGACCAGCGAGACCTCGCGCGGGATCACCGGATTGCCGGTGAAGCGAGGATTGCGGAATGTTGTCGCGCGCGTGTAGTGGGAATACAGCGTGATCCAGGGACTGGTGTCGTTTACTTCCTCTTCGTAAATCACGTGGTTGTTTAGCAGATACTGCATTCTGCGATTCGCCACTTTGATCGTAATCGTGCCGAACGTTTCGTTGTCGCGTTGCAGAGGCTGCCCTTGGTAGAACGTTTCATGCCCGCCAGTCGACCAGACGGTCGTGCGCGACCCATACCGTTGAGCTTCGACGACGATACCTCCGTAACCGGCTTCGGTCTCGGTCCACGAACCCTTATACGCGTCGACCGTGAACTCGAAATCGCCAGTGACCGGATACTTGAAGTACAACAGGTCGACACCGGCACCCGGAAGATGCGCGAGGTGGCCTTCTTGGACGACCCACCAGGGAGTGACACCGCTGTAGAACTTCTCTTGCGTCGAAGCAGGGAACCAATGAGCGAGTTGCGGATCATCGCCCGGTTGAATCGTGGGCTTGTTCGTTTGCCCAGCGCGAAGCGCATAGTCGATATCAAGCCGCGCAACCTTTTGATAGTCCGAGATCGATTGCAGCGCTCGTTGCAGCGAGCCTTTCTTCGTCTGATACAGCGACACGAACTGCGGCGACCGGAGGCAGGCCCGATAGACGAGAAAATCGCCCCAACCATCGGGCGTAGGTTGGCCTGTCTGTCGCTTCACGCGGTCGGTGACGGTGTCGATGAGTGATTGGATCACTGGCGTACCGGCTTTCGTGTCGCCGAGTTGTATGAGCACCAACGCGTATAGAAACGAGGCATTCTCTAACTTCTGATCGTGTGCCGGTTTCACAAGGTCTCGCAGTTCCTCCATGCGGCCCGCAGCCTCTGCGGCAGCGAGCAACTCCGTAAAATTGCTGAGCATATCGCCGGAATAGTGTTCTCCAAGCACCTTCGCAGTTTCGAGAAAGTTCTGCGGTACGCGAATCGGTTCAACCCATTCAGCGGCCAGCCTGATCGTTGTGCGGCCTTCGACGGGCAGCGTCCAATCTCGCCATGCCTCGTATTGTTTGTCAGGCGGCAGCAAGCTCATCTCGCGACAGACCACCGCCATCGCTGTCGTCGTGCTAGGCCGCGTTCGGTTCTCGTAAGAGAAGTCGGCAACGCGCCCGATGTAGTCGAGAGCGATGGTCGGCAAACCTGTCTTGGCAGCCTCTTCGGCAATGGCTGCCCAGTCTTGCCATTGGAGATACTGGCCATAAGTGCCACTGTATCGCGAGTAATGCGACTGTCTGCCGATGAGGTAGCTCGCGAAGAACTTCTTCACTTCCTCTGGCTCGTCAACTAGATGCAGGTTTACTTTGGAGACCAGCTTTCCTAACGATAGTTCGTTGCTGTTGTCCTCATTCGTCGTCGGCGTCTGCAATTGCAAGTTGACGGCTGCCTTGAGGATCTCGTAGGCAGGCTCTTCGAGACCTGTGCGATCGGAGGCGGGAAGCGCGGCGTGGCAAGCGAGTTGTACCAGCGGCGGCAAGCTGCCTCCGCTAACCAGTTGCGCGAGTTCGGTCAGTGCGAGCTTGGCGTCCTCGAGTTTATTGAGTGCCAGTGCCACCTGCGTACGAAGCACTAACGCCGCAACCTTGCCTTGCGGGTTCTGAGTCCGTGTGTCGATGCGCTTGCGAAGGTCGTCCAGCTGCTTGGCGGTTTGTGCCCATTGCACGAGAACCGCACCGAGACTGCTCACCTGCGCGTCGGACAGCTTCGACGAATCGGCGTACAGCAAGATTTCCGCTGGGCGATTCTCGGGGAAGACGATCGGTACGAGCAGTTCGTAAACTTCTTGTGCGGGATAGGCATCGCCGGCCCATTTAGCGATGACCTTGCGGAGCGATTCTGCAACTTCGGTTTCGATCTGTGACAAGCTGGCACTCACCGCAGCGGGCGTTCGAACGGTTCTTCCGCCGCCGAAAGGATCCGCGACCGTTGGCGACGCATCATCCGGCACCGGCGTCCCGCCCAGCATCGAGGCTTTCACCGCCTTGCGCGACAAAGCCGGCATATTATTCTCGGCCGCCGCCAGTGCGATCTCCATGGTGAGCCGGAATTGGGAAGCCGTTAGTGGCGGGATGCGTCTCGCGGCTGCCGGTTGCTTATCGCCCGCTTCGACTTGAAGTTGCACGAACACAAAATCACTGCGATCACGTCGCTCGAGCGAGCTCGTTCGCGGTTTCGCAGTCGGTTGCTTGGGCTCCGGTCGTTTGGCAACGATATCCAACAGCTCCGACCATTTCGCCTCGGCCTGTTCGCGATCGCCTCGGTCAAGTGCGATCTTACCCCAATCGTAAAGAATGGCCGCCGAATGCTGGTCTCCTGTTTGACGGCGAGCCGCTTCGAGGGCACGTTCCGCGAGTGTGATGCCGATCTCGCGCTGTTCCTTCGTCTTCAAACACTCGCGAGCGATCAGCCACAAGGGAATGTGTGAAAGTCCCTCGCGGCGTTGGCGAGAGTTGGGACGGCGACCCGGCTGGATCGCTTCCAGCGGATGGTCGGCAACCGCCGCGACTAATGCCTGCAACGCCTCGGTGGCTTGTTTGTCCTGCATCCGCAGCAGATAAACCGACTCGGTCACGCCGATCGAAAGATCACCCGCATGTTCCGCACGCAGATCGCGGAGCCGTTTTCGGATTCCGTTGGCGATCGCCTTGTCGCTTGAGATTGTGACGAGCAGGTCAACCAACGGACTTTGCATCGACGTCGTGCGAAGGTGACTGATGTCAGGCACTAGCAACATCAGATCCAACGCCGCCGTGCCGGCCGAAAAGTTCTCGGGCAACGCCAGGAGTTGCGTCATGGCTTCATCGGAGTTGGCCGAGTCGAGTGCGGCGAGCGAAAGCTTTAGTCCCTGGTCGATCTGTGATTTGAAATGGTTGGGTTGATTGCCATACCACTTACCAGCCTGTTCGATGGCCGTCTGATCTGCCGATAGATTGCGGAAGATGCGGACTGCGTCGACCGGCGATTGCAGTTGCAATAACTGCTGTGCTGCCCAGAGGGAGTTCTCGATGCGAAGATACGACGAATACTGCGGGTCGTACTGCGACTCTTGAGTCGATTTGGTTTGCTTGACGAGCAAGTCACGAGCATCTTGTTTGCGACCGATGTCGCCGTATAACTTGACGAGCCTCGCCACGGGAGAGTACTGGATCTGATTCATCGTGTTCGGACTGTTCAGCGCCGTTTCAAACAACTTGAGCGCGATCGGACGCGTATCTTCAAACTGATCGAGTTCCTGGCCGATGATCCAGCAGGAATGAGCCGGCATTGTCTTCAGCCGCTCGTCGTCTGCCACCAGTCGTTCGAGACGCTGCTTGGCCTGCTCCTTGCGGTTTTCCTTCAAGTCGATCAGTGCCAGCATCGCCTCACCGCCATGCCAGCCGGGAGCTTCGTCGAGGCGAGTGTGAATGGCTTGCGTCAACTCAATCATCTTCTCCGTGCCCTGAATGCCGGTGAGCATCTGATGGAACTGGGCATTGACCTGTCCGCCGGAACTATACGAGGAGATGTTGTCTAGTCCGAACCAAGGTGCGGCAGCAACTTCGCTGGCCGAGGGAATGATCGACTGCTTGCCAAGTTTGAATACTCGATCGTTCTTCCACAAATTCTGATCACGCATCCGCGAGACCATGGAATTGCGGTATTGCGGAAACGCTTCAAACACCTTTTCAAACAGATTGAGTGCCAGTTCCAAGTTCGCCTCGTTCGCTTGGCCACGGCGATCGTCCAGCAAGTTGGATACAAGATCGATCACATAGTACGGCTGGCTGAAGAGCTTGATGTTGATCTTCTCGATGGCCTGGATCAGATCAAGCGTGCGATTCGAGCGTTCGAACACCCGGCGAACCTGATACAAATCCTCGGACACCCATTGCGGCTTCTGCTTCAAGAGTTCCAGATACTGGTCGCACGCTTCCGCCTGCTTCCCTGTAGCTTCCAAATGTTTCGCCAACTGATAACGCAACACGACCGCATCGGGCCGGTTGGCAACAGCCTGCACGAGCAACGAACCGACCTTTTCGCGTTGATTCGCCGCTTCGTAATACTCGATCAGTTGCTCGTACAGCTGTGGCGAGTTCGGAGATTTTTCGATCTGACCCTCGACGCGAGCAATCAAATCTTTGAGGACACCCGTCTGCTGCAATAGACGCAGCGATTGCGTCCGCATCTGGGCTTCAGAACTGCTCGAGGCATAGCGGAACGGATTCCGCCCCGCCGTACCCATACCAGACAACGGCGGTGTGCTTCGACGCAAGATCGTGTGGGCCAATTGCTGGGCCAGATCGGTTTGGCCTTGACTTTGGTACATGGCCATCAACGAAGCCATCGCCGGGAGCGAGTTGCCCGATCGCCGTTCAACGCGCGAAGTAATCGCCTCGGCCATCTCGTGCATGCCGAGCCGACGCATCCGATCCACCAACGCGAGTTGCGTGTTGTTGTCCAATCGCAATCCGAAGAGCCGTTCCGCCGCTTGGCGAGCCCGGTCGATATCTCCCAACCGCTCGGCCAGCTCCAACGCGATCAGCTCGCGCTGCTGGACGAGCTTTTGGTCGCGCGGCACGATCGCTTCGACGATCTCTAACGCGTCCTCGGTATCGCCCATCGATTGATGCAGCGTGGCGATCTCCAACCGAAACGCCGGATCGTCGTTCAGGTACGTCCCCGCCTTCTTGAGCAGGGTGAGCGCCTCTTCCTTCTCTTCCAGCCACCAGCGCGTGTAGGCGAGCAGTAGCGTGGCGTACAGCTTCTCGTCGTCCGATGCCGCTTGCAGTCGTTGTTCGAGATAGGCTGGCAGATCGTCGAGCACTTCGTTGCGTTTGAAGACTTCGTAGGCTTCCCGAAGCAACGTCAGCGTCGTCGCATCGACGTACTGACTCGGACGAGGATAGTCAAACTGCACGCGGATATCCTCTTTACCGTACTTCAAAGAAAAGTTCGTGCTGTAGTATGCCTGAGCCGTCGTTGTCGTGCGCCCCCGATTCTGCTCCGCGCGTTTTCGCATCGCGACTTCGGTACTGATGTCGAGCGACGAGCCAAGCAGCGACAGAATCTTGGCGTGTTCTTCTTCCGGCCCCAGGTGTCCCATCCAGGTCATCAGCAGATACGCGGCAGAAGACATCGGGTCCACGTCTTGTGAGCTGCTTGACCGACGCGTTGTTCCGGTTGCAACCGTTGGTCCCCGGGCGATGTCATCGCGAGCCGCTTCGAGCCATTTCGGAAACAGCTCGTCAATCCGATCGTATTTTTCTTCTTGCAGAAACATATTCATCGCCACGGCAAATTGCGACGACGACTTCGCCGAATCGATTTGCTTTTGAATCAGTGCTTCGGCTTGGTCGACGCGCCCCGCAAGTTTCAATTCCTCGATGATGGTGCCGACGTAAGCACCGCCGCCTAGCCTGGCGGAGAGCGGCACATAATTGTTGCCGAGTTGGATATAAGCCTGCCCGTTAGCCGCGTAGATCACGTTTCCGCCTATCGTCGCTGCATACGCAGCGTCATCACTGGCGGCGGTGAGTGCCTCCTGACACTGGAGCATCAATTCGAGATCGTTGTCGGACAACGGCGTCTTCTTCGGCTTGTCGTTTGGTCTCCGAGGTACTTGTTGACTCGCCGTGTCGACTCCGCGTAGCGCGAGTGAAGTTAGATAGAACTGCTGCGCCTCGCGACCGCCTTCCCGAGCCATCCGGCGGGCGATACGAAAGATCGAATCCAAGTTGCCGCGCAACTGCTCGACATACATCCAGTCGTAAACCGTTTCGCGCGTCGCACCGTCGGTCATCGCCAATGCACCCAGCTCTTCGAATCGCTTCTCCAGCGTGTTGCTCGACTCAACATTCGCGTCCTTGTCCGATTCCTGCTTTTGATCGAACAACATCAACCACGCGTAGGCCGCCATGCGGGCTTCGCCGAAGGCATCCGGCATCCACATCGGGCGCGCGCGTGTCGAGCTGCTGTAGTAGCCTCGATCGGGATCGAGTCCAACCGTCTGCCTGACCTGAGCAGACATGCGGAGCATCGTCAGCGGCGATCGTCGCGTCGGCATCGTCGACTGAATACCACGCAGGTTGTTCGAGCGTGCTTGCGTTTGGGCTTGCTTGAATTTGTCCTCGGCCACAACGCCGAATGCGTCGTGGGCTACCGCCAAGGCGAGCAGCCGATCGAAGCGGTTGTGAGCTTCCTCGATTTTTTCGAGCGACGCCCAGGCCACGGCTTCGCGGTACAGCACCTCCCAGTCGTCGTGCTGTTCACTCAACAGCGGCTCGGTGATCGAGATCACGCTTTCATAAGCACCCTGCGTCAGTAACGAATCGAGATTCCGCAAGCGCCGCGCCGGATCTTCCTCGCGCCGCATCAGCTTGACGAGGATTTCACTGGCCTCGTCACGATCACCGCGCGACTGCAACAGGGTCGCCAGCCGGTATTCGGTTTCGTGTCCGGGAGCGATCAGCGCGAGTTGCCGTTGATACTCGATGGCACCATCAGCGTCGGCTCCCTGCTCACACAGCTTCGACAGCTGTTGCAGCAAGTTCGTATCGCGCGTGTTCTCGCTGAGCAGACTTTCGAGTTCTTGCCGAGCCGTGCCGTAGTCGCCTGCCGAATGATGCGCCTGCGCCAGACAGATCGTCATGGCATGACGTTTGTCCTCGTCGCGGCGATCTCGTTCAAACCGCTCCAGCAACTTGTCGAACTGATTGACTTGCAGATACAGATCCGTCAGCTTCATCGTCAGACTTGTCTTGTCGTCCAAGTCATCCGTCTTCTCAAAGGCACGCCAGTAGACTTCGATCGCTTCGTCCGCGCGGAACTCCTCCGACAACGCCGATCCCAACGCCATGATCAAGTGCGGCTCGGTCGGGTTGATGCGGACGGCCTTCCGCAACGTGTCGACACCCTCTTCCGACTTGCCAAGTTGAAAACACAGACGGGCGTAGAACTCATAGTTGTCCGTGTTGCCAGGAGCCGACACAATCAGCTCGCGCCCGGCCGCAAGGGCTTCGTCGGCTCGTCCCATTTGAGCTTCGAGTCGCGCGACATTCATCAAATGGTCGCCCCGCGATCGCCGATCGATCACCGCCAGCTGACGGTTCATATCGGCGGCGCGAGCGTAGTCGCCGGACAGCTCGGCGATGCGTCCCGCCGTGGTC
>CAUJKL010000788.1 GCA_963204995.1 Planctomycetota bacterium
GCGAGGGCGTCGAGAGCGACAAGCCCGGTAGTTGCCCAAAGTGTGGGATGGCGCTGGAATCGGCAAGGCCGAAAATCGACACGGGAAAGACAATCTACACCTGCCCGATGCATCCCGAGATCGAGCAAGAGGAGCCGGGAACCTGCCCGAAATGCGGCATGGACCTGGAGCCGAAGTACCTCGACGCCGAGGTTGAGGACGACTCCGAACTTCGCAACATGACGCTGCGATTCTGGGTGGGTGTAGCCCTGAGCGTGCCGGTGTTTCTGCTCGCCATGTTGCCGATGGTTGGCGTCCCGATCGACGTGTGGGTGGGGCGAACCGTTGATGTTTGGCTGCAACTGATCCTCAGCACGCCAGTGGTGTTGTGGTCGGGATGGCCGTTCTTTGTGCGAGGTTTTCGGTCGATCGTGACCTGGAATCTTAACATGTTTACGTTGATCGCCACCGGCGTCGCAGCGGCCTATTTCTACAGCCTGTTCGTCGTGCTGTTTCCGGGCTTGCTCCCGGACGATCTCAAAGTGGGCGGGCATGCCGAGGTTTACTTCGAGGCCGCAGCGGTCATCGTCACGCTGGTGCTACTCGGTCAAGTCTTGGAGCTGCGGGCTAGACGACGCACGGGCAGCGCCATCCGGGGATTGCTTTCCTTGGCCCCACCGACTGCTCGGATTGTCCGAGATGGGGATGAAATTGAAGTCGCTTTGGAGGAAGTGCAAAGCGGCGATATTCTACGAGTCCGGCCTGGTGAGAAGATTCCCGTGGATGGGAAGGTGACTGAGGGGACGAGTAGCGTCGATGAGTCGATGATTACGGGCGAGCCCTTGCCGATCCAGAAGCAAGTGGACGATGAAGTCATTGGCGGCACAGTCAATCAAACCGGATCGTTTCTGATGGAGGCTGAAAAGGTCGGTGAGGATACGGTGCTATCGCGGATCGTCAACATGGTCGCTGATGCACAGCGGAGTCGTGCGCCGATTCAGAAAATCGCTGACACCGTTTCCGGATATTTCGTGCCTGCGGTAGTAGTGATCGCGATTGTGACGTTCATCGTGTGGGCCGTGCTGCGCCCGAAAGAACCGGCACTCGCCTGGGCGTTGGTCAACGCGGTGGCGGTCCTGATCATCGCCTGCCCCTGCGCACTGGGGCTGGCCACGCCGATATCGATCATGGTCGGAGTCGGCCGCGGAGCACAAGAAGGTGTGCTGATCAAAGATGCGGAAGTTCTGGAAACGCTGGAGAAGATCGATACGATCGTCGTCGATAAGACCGGCACGCTTACTCAGGGACGACCGAAGCTGACGGAGTGCATTCCGGTGGACTCCGGTACAGAGGATGAACTGCTCCGCATGGCGGCGAGCTTGGAACGGCAGAGCGAGCATCCACTGGCTCGTGCCATCGTCGAAGGCGCGCAGGACCGAGGCCTCGAACTTTCCGCTGTCGATGATTTCGATTCCATTACGGGAGGCGGCGTTCGCGGATCGGTTGACGGAACAAAGGTTCTGATTGGCAATCGCCCGCTCTTGGAGAACAACGGCGTGAGCAATTTTTCAGCACTCGACGAGCGGGCCGTCGGACTGCAACAGCAGGGTCGAACGGTCATGTACGTGTCCCTGGATAGCGAGTTCGTAGGACTGATCGCCGTCTCCGACCCTATCAAGAAGTCCACACCCGAAGCGGTCAAAGCCCTGCACGGTCTTGGCCTGCGAATTATCATGCTCACCGGCGATAACGAGAATACGGCAAGGACGGTCGCCGAACAGCTTGGCATTGACGAATTTGAAGCGGGAGTCAGCCCAGAGGACAAGCACGAGCGAATCAAGGCGCTGAAAGCCGACGGTCGCAAAGTCGCTATGGCCGGTGATGGCATCAACGACGCACCGGCTCTTGCTGCGGCCGACGTGGGCGTCGCCATGGGAACTGGCACGGACATCGCCATTGAGTCGTCGGGCGTGACTTTAGTCAAGGGCGACCTGCGAGGAATCGTCAAGGCGGTAACGCTGAGCCGACACACGATGCGCAACATCCGGCAAAACCTGTTCTTCGCCTTTATCTACAACGCCCTCGGCGTGCCGGTAGCCGCTGGAATTCTTTACCCTTTCTTTGGCCTGCTACTCAACCCGATGATCGCAGCCGCGGCGATGAGCTTCAGCAGCGTATCGGTGATTGGCAATGCGCTGCGATTAAGAACGATTCGCCTGTAGCAGGCGCGGGGTGAAATCACCTTTCATCAATTGAACCATGAACAAATCACTATCGCAGAAAGCGGCCATCATGCCCGTAATTCAACGCATTCTCGCGGCCGTAGACTTTTCGCCGCACTCCCAAGCCATCATCGATCACGCTTGCGAGATAGCCAAACGAGCCGATGCCGAATTGCACGTCGTTCACGTCGAGAGCCGTGCGAATCCAGCCACGAATCCTGACGGATCGCCCAGCGGCGAAGCGACACGTCTGGGACTCGAACGGTTGGACTCACTGGTTCGTCCTGCCGACGAACTTGAACTTGCGACAAAGAAACAAATCCTCAACGGCATCCCTCATCGAGCAATCGTCGCCTACGCCACAGCAAACGGCATTACCCAAATCGTGATGGGGACACATGGGCGAAAGGGACTCTCTTACTTGGCGCTCGGAAGCGTGGCTCAACACGTGCTGCGAGACGCGCCCTGTCCCGTCCAGATACTCAAAACGCCCAAGCGAGTCGAACGTCCCCAGGAAAACGCCATTGAGGAAATGCCGTTGACGTTCGGGCGCGAACTAGCCGACAGCTCTGCCGCAACGCAACTAATTTCGCGTGCCTTGACGTTGCGTGCAACGGACATCCACGTCGACCCGATCGACGAAACGCAAACTCGAGTACGATTTCGCATTGACGGAAAGCTGTCCGAGTATTGTCGCCTTGATCGAGAAGTCGCCGATCCGCTGATCAATCAATGGAAGATGCTCGCGGACATAGACATCTCGGATCCGTTCACACCCAAGGAAGGCCGCTTTTCGTTTCCCCGTTCGCTGGCCGAGTTTCACAACACGGAGGCTCGAATCACGACTGCCCCGGTAGTCGACGGCGAATCGGTCGCCATTCGGCTGTTGTCGCGCGAGGACGTTTTCATCCCGATCAACGAGTTGGGGTTGGGAGAAAACGCACAACGATCGGTCGATGAGATGCTGCGGCGCAACGAAGGAATCATCTTAGTGACTGGCCCAACCGGGTCAGGCAAGACCACGACCGTTTACACCATGCTTGAAACGATAAGTACGTCCGGCGTGAACATTGTGTCGATTGAAGATCCTGTCGAGTATTCGTTACCGTTTGTACAACAAATGGCGGTCGACGAACGACGTGGCATCAATATGACCACCGGCATGCGGACGATGCTGAGAATGGATCCGGATGTTATGTTCCTTGGGGAAATCCGCGACGCGGAAGCAGCCAAAATCGCGATGCGGGCGGCCAGCTCGGGTCAATTTGTGTTTAGTACGTTGCACACGAGAGACGTCGCGTCGGTGTTTACCGCACTGCGAGATTTGGGATTACCGAATCGCACTTTGACGGCGAACTTCGCTGGCATTGTGAACCAACGGCTCATACGGCGGCTTTGTAGCGATTGTCGCCAAGCGGTCGACGTGACCGCCGAAGCCCGCGCACTGTTCGATCGGCATTCGCTGATCGCACCCGACCAACTGTACGAGGCGAGCGGTTGTGTGAATTGTCGCGACTCGGGTTACCGGGGGCGGATCGGTGTCTTCGAAGCCATCGCCTTCGACGACAACATTCGCGCCGCCATCGCCGACACGGCAAACGAGGCAGAACTGCGGCAGAAGCTTCTGCACAATGGCATGACAAGTCTGGACGACGACGCGCTGGAAAAAGTCATCAAGGGCGTCACCGATTTGGACGAAGCAATCCGCGTGCGGTGGTTGGCATGAGGAATCGGCTTGGTGTTGATGGAGAACGAATTAGCACAGCAGTGTTTGGGCTCCGCCGAAGTCATCTCGATCGGAGTTCCGCGAAAACTGCTGTACCCATTCCGTTAAGATGATCGATCAAATCCAATGGACCAGTACATACAAGCGATTGTCGCATTGCTGGCGATCGCCAACCCACTGTCTGCGGTTCCTGTGTTTCTGCAGGCGGTCGACGGTGTCGACAAGACGCAGCGACGGAAATCGGCTTCGCTGGCGGCGGTTTCTGTTTTCGCAATCCTGCTCGTCGCCGCCGTCGCGGGCAACTGGGTGCTAGACATTTTCGGCATTTCCATCTCCGCGTTTCGTTGTGGTGGTGGATTGGTGATTTTGCTGATGGGGCTAACCATGCTGCAAGGGCGCACTTCGAGAGTTCAAAAGGAGTCACTCACTCACAACGAACGTCAAAGTAAGATTTTTGTTCCCATCGCGATGCCGCTCGTTGCCGGGCCGGGAGCGATCACCACCGTGATCACCATTGCGTTGGCCGAGCCCTATTGGAAGAACCTATCGGTCGCTTTGACGGCGATCGTGATCTTGGCGTTGGTACTCTGGGTCGTGCTGTTGTTGTCGCAAGGCGTCCAAGGATTGCTTGGCCCTCTTGGCCAGAAGTTATTACTGCGTTTTTTTGGCTTGATCCTGGTGGCCATCGGGATGCAGTTCATCCTGGCAGGTGCGCATGAATTTTTTCACCAGCGTGATGGCATAGGCTTTGCTGACGTATCGAAGAATCGAAGGTTAGACACCCCCTCCGTAACATCAGGGAAATCATCATGCCTCAATCACCTGAAACGAACCGTCGGATCGTTCTCAACTCCCGACCACATGGCGCTCCTCAGCTCGATAACTTTCGATTGGAAACCGCGGAGTTGCCAGAGCCAGCCGACGGGCAGGTGCTACTGAGAACGGTTTATCTGTCGCTTGACCCTTACATGCGTGGTCGCATGAGTGATTCACCCTCTTACGCGCCGCCGGTTGAAGTTGGCGAGGTGATGGTTGGTGGTGCGGTTTGTCGAGTCCAGCAGTCGCGGCATCCCGACTTTGTTCCAGGTGACTGGGTGTTGGCAAACACAGGCTGGCAGGACTATGCCGTATCCAGTGGCCAAGAGTTGATTCCGCTGGGACAGCAACTCGAACATCCCTCGCGGTCATTGGGTGTACTGGGGATGCCGGGTTTCACCGCCTACATGGGGCTGCTTGATATTGGGCAACCCAAATCTGGCGAGACGGTGGTGGTCGCCGCCGCGACTGGTGCAGTCGGTTCCGCCGTTGGACAAATCGCCAAGCTTAAAGATTGTCGTGTTGTTGGAGTCGCAGGCGGTCCCAAGAAGTGCAAAGCGGGAGTCGATACGTTTGGCTTTGATGCCTGCTTGGATCATTACGCATCCGACTTTGAGCAGCAGCTTGCCAATGCATGTCCCGATGGCATCGACGTGTACTTTGAAAGCGTTGGCGGGAAAGTGCTCGATGCAGTCCTGCCGCTCTTGAACGTCAAAGCTCGTATTCCAGTTTGCGGGTTGATTGCACACTACAACGACACCGAGCTGCCCGAGGGCCCGGACCGATTGCCACTGCTCATGCAGACGTTTTTGTTTCGGCGAATCAAAGCTCAGGGCTTCATTATCTATGACTACGATTCTCGCTACGGAGAGTTCCTCGCGGACATGATGCCTTGGGTCGCCGAAGGCAAAGTGAAGTACATCGAAGATATCGTTGACGGACTCGAACAGGCACCGGACGCATTCATCGGTTTGCTCGAAGGCAAGAACTTTGGCAAGCTCGCTGTTCGCGTTGGCGAGGAATCAGTCCCAAACCACATTCGTTAAGATGGAAGACCGTGTGGTTAAGTAGCCACGTTTACTAGTTCTTGAAAGTTACTAAGGAATACGGAGAAACAAGATGAACCAACAAGACAAGATGAACCAACAAGTGATCGACGCGCTGCGCCAGACGGTTGCGAGCACCTACGCCCTGATGGGGCAGCTCCATCTCTGTCATTGGAATGTTCGCGGCAATTCGTTCTTTAGCCTGCACGACGCATTCCAGGCGCAGTACACCGAGATCTTCACGGCGGTGGATGAGATTGCAGAACGCATCCGCGCGATCGGTGGGCTGGCACCGGGAGGGCTCGGTGCTCTCGCACAGATGTCCGGGATCAAGGAGATCGCCGAGGATGCGACAGCGGATCAGATGGTGGCACACCTCTTGGAGGCCCACCAGAAAGTGCTGAGCGATGTCGCAATTGTTCGTGAGAAGGCCGGGGAGGCGAAGGACTTGGCGACCGAGGATATGATGATCGGGCGCAAACAAGTCCATCAGAAGGCAGTCTGGATGTTGACCAGCTATCTCGGCTGACAAGGTATAACGGGTGCCATCAGTGGCGCACCGATGATGAGTCCAACGATGAGTGTGAATCGAAACATGAAGGTGTTGACTTCGTATCACGTTAGCTTCATGGAAAGATCACGAATTTAACAAAGGCACAAACCAATGACCAAACCCATCAACATCCTCGGCATCGCCGGTAGTCTTCGGCGTCAATCATATAATCGTTCGGCGCTGCGCGCCGCCCAGGAACTCGCGCCCGCGGGCGTCACCGTCAACAACTTCGAGCTTGATGGCATTCCCGCCTTCAACGAAGACGAAGAGAAAAATCCTCCTGCCAAAGTCGTGGAGTTAAAGAAGCAGATTCGATCGGCAGACGCGCTCCTGATTGTGACGCCGGAATATAACTACTCGGTCCCCGGAGTGTTGAAGAACGCCATTGATTGGGCCTCACGCCCTTACGGCGACAGTGCGTGGTCCGGGAAACCGGCGGCGATCATGGGCGCATCGATCGGAAGCATCGGCACCGCGAGGGCGCAGTATCATCTGCGGCAGATCTTCGTGTTTCTAAATGTGTTTCCGATCAATCAGCCGGAGGTGATGATAGGCAATGCGTCGCAACGCTTCGATGCGAACGGGAATCTCACCGACGACGAGACTCGGGGATTTATCCGCAAGTTGCTCCAAGAGCTGGTGGATTGGACAGCCCGAATTCAAACGCCTCAAGCCGAATCGCAATTGCAGCGCAAGTAAGAGGCAAAAAACAATCGCAATTACAAAGACCGCCATGTCCGCTCGATGCTCGCCTGATGGAGAGCAGACCGTTCCCTGGTTTATCCTCGGCCTGATGGCCAGTGTCACGTTTGTCGGTATCCTGTCCGAGCTGGTGCCGTCGGGCATTTTGCCGCAGATGACCGAGGGGCTGGGCGTTGAGGAAAGCGATGTGGGTTTTCTGGTCGGTGTTTATGCGTTGGCTTCCGCCATCGCCGCCATTCCACTGATCAGTGCTACCCTGGCGTTCAACCGCAAGACGCTGCTGATTGGTTTTGCGGCCTCCAATATCGTCGTCGGTCTCTCGTCGTCTCATGCGGTCATCATCGCCTTCCGCATCGACAACGGCATTCACCTCGCGCAGACGATGTCGTTCGACGAGTTGGACAGGTGCCTGGACTTGATCACCTACAACGGTGCCAAGACCTTGAATGTGGAAGATCAGTACAGCATCGAAGTGGGCAAGCCGGCCAACTTCCTGGTGCTCGACGCCGATTCGCCCTTCGAGGCAGTGCGTCAGCGGGCCGACGTGCTGGCATCGATCCGCAATGGCGAATACCTGTTCAAGCGCCCCGAGCCGAACTATGAGATCGCGCTCAATCTGTTTAGGAAGACGAATTGAAAAGGATGCGAAATGGGCGAGAACGTCGCGAAGGTCACGATCGCCCAAACAGAGGCATACATCGCACGAGCGGTAGGAATTTTCGACGACACTTTTTGAGGTAATTTCACGTTGTTGCAGTCCCGAAGTCAACGCAAATTGCTACTCCTGATGCCCCGACGTGAAGCTACCCATTCCGAAATTCGGTTGCGCGGAGGCAAAGACGCGACTGAATTACGCATAAATGCCACCGGCTTGCCCGGTGGATCGTTACGCTTGCTGCTACTACAAGTCCGCGAACACGGTTCCAAATGCCACGGGCTGGCCCCGTGGTGCTCACGTTCTTTGCTCGTAACACCCGTTGTCCTAGCGAGTAACGTAAGAA
>CAUJKL010000789.1 GCA_963204995.1 Planctomycetota bacterium
CAAGCCGAACTGAAAGTCGAGTCGGCGTTGGTGATCAATGATCTGGAAGCGACCGCGTACGCCGTCGACATACTGCCGGACAATGACTTCGTCGTGCTTCAGAAAGGATCGGCCAGCGCCGCGGGAAACGCTGCCGTGATCGCCGCCGGCACGGGCTTAGGTCAGGCCGGTATGTTTTGGGATGGGACGCAACTGAGACCATTCGCAAGCGAGGGCGGCCACAGTGACTTCGCGCCTCGAAACTCGTTGGAAGCCGATCTGTTCGTGTTTTTGCGAGAGAGGTTCGGACATGTGGCCTGGGAGCGTGTGTTATCTGGACCTGGCCTGTTGAATCTCTATCAATTCTTCTTTACTCGAAGCCCAGCCGACGCCTCGGCGAAGGTCGCCGAGGAAATGAAGCAAGGCGACGCCGCAGCCGTGATTTCGCAGGCCGCACTGAACGAGGAATGTGCCATCTGCACGGAAGCGCTCGACTTGTTTGTCTCTCTCTACGGGGCTGAAGCCGGCAACTTGGCGTTAAAGGTCATGGCCACCGGCGGCGTCTATATCGGCGGCGGAATTGCTCCTCGCATCCTGCCCGCGCTCAAAAAGGGCACCTTCGTCAAGTCGTTTCAGGACAAGGGTCGGCTGCGACAACTCCTAGAGAAAATTCCGATACGCATCATTACGACGAATAGGGCCGCGCTGCTGGGGGCAGCTCATTGTGCCAGGCTGCAGGGAGGAATCTGATCGGTTATCGGCCTGGTGCCGATGACCAACGTTAACCTGTTCAACGTGGAACTGGCGGCGTCGCAGGCATCTTTCTATGCTCAAAGCGAGTGTGTCCGGACGAGTCGTTCATCTGAAGAATCCGTTGCGGTATCGATGTGAGTCCAGAACCTGTAAGAAAGCTTCTTACATTCTGGTCAGATAGTCGCTCATCGTCAGCGTCATCAGGATCGCCAGCCACAGGACACCCGCCACGGCCGCCATGCGAATCACGAACGTGTTGTAGCGGATGTGCATGAAGAATAGCACGATCAAGGCTGCTTTCGAGAAAGCGATCGAGAGACCGACGAGCAGATTCAAAACGCCGTGTTCGATGTGCGCGGCGGCCACGGTCAGAGCCAACAGCGCCAGCAGCGCAGCAAACACAAGAGCGTAAGTTTTCACCGGCACGATGTGATGCGTCATGGTCATCGAATCAGATAGAGTAAGGGAAACAGGAATACCCACACGATATCGACAAAGTGCCAGTACAACCCCGTAACCTCGACGGGTGTAAAGTACTCGGCCGAGTAACGCTTCTTCCATGACTGCGTGCAAATGACGGCCACAAGGATCAATCCGATGACCATGTGCAGCGCGTGAAATCCGGTCATGGCGAAATAGAACGAGAAGAACAATTCGACGTTCTGTGGGTCGACGGCCGGATTGTGCGCTTCGCCCAGTGAGAATGACGCGCCGGGAACGTGGTGTGCGGCGAATTTCTCCGCATACTCATAGCCCTTGATGCCGAGAAACACAATTCCCAACAGCATCGTCGCCAGGAGTAGACGGACGGCCGCTGACGGACGGTTGGTTTGTGAGCAGCGAACGGCCAAAGCCATGGTGAAGCTGCTCAACAGCAGCACGGTCGTGTTCACCGTTCCGGCGACAAGCTGCAGGTGAGAACTCCCTTCGGCGAACGCGTCGGGGTACTTGAACCGATATACCGTGTAGCCAACGAACATCCCGCCAAAAAACATGAGCTCGGTCGCGAGAAAGATCCACATACCGAGTTGCGCGGCATCGAATTGTTGCTCGGCATCGTCGAAATGGTGCGCTACGTGAGTGCTCGAAATCATTTCTTGTCCTAAAATCAAATCAGTCGCTGGGCGAGTGGGATAGGCTTCCAGCCTGTCGTTTCTCGTTTGACAGGCTGGAAGCCTATCCCACTTATTGATCGTTCATTTCTAATCCGTTCCGGCTGGTATCAACTCCTCTTCCGCAGACGGATCGGTCAGCGGTGGATAGGCATACGCTTCTTCGGTCACGACAGGCGTCTCGTCGAAATTAAATGTCGGAGGCGGTGACGGCGTTTGCCACTCCAGCCCCTTGGCGTTCCAGGGATTCGGTCCCGCCACTTTGCCGTACTTCAAGGACCACAGTAGGTAGACGAGCGGGATCAGGTAACCCAAACCCAAGATCGACGCACCGGCCGACGACATGACGTTGAGCACTTGAAACTCGTCAGGATAGACATGGTAGCGCCGCGGCATGCCCAGGTAGCCCAGCACAAATTGCGGCATGAACGTCAGATTGAAACCCACAAACACCACGACCGCCGAGACGCGTCCCCACCACTCGGGATAGAGACGCCCCGTCATCTTCGGCCACCAAAAATGAATGCCGCCCAGATACCCCATCACGGCTCCACCTACCATGATGTAGTGAAAATGAGCGACGATAAAATACGTGTCATGCACGTGAATATCGACCGCCAGCGTTGCCAGAAACAGTCCGGTCAATCCGCCCAGCGTAAACAGGCCGATGAACCCCAAGGCGTACAGCATCGGTGTTTCGAGCGAGATCGAACCCTTGTACAAGGTGGCGGTCCAATTGAAGACTTTGACCGCGGAGGGGATCGCCACCATCATGCTGAGAAACGAGAACACCATGCCCGCGAACACGGACTGGCCGCTCACGAACATATGATGTCCCCAGACCAGAAAGCTGAGCACCGCGATGGCCACGCTGGAAAAGGCGATGAACGAATAACCAAAGATGCGTTTGCGGGCGAAGCAGGGAACGATTTCGCTGACGACTGCCATGCTGGGCAGCACCATGATGTACACCGCCGGGTGTGAATAGAACCAGAACAGGAGATGAAACAACAAGGGATCGCCACCCAAATACGGAACGAAAATGCCGATGCCCAATCATCGCTCCAAGTCGATCAGCATCAAGGAAATGGCCAACACCGGTGTCCCCAGCACCATGATGATACTGGTCGCGTAATGCGACCACACAAACAGCGGCAGGCGAAACCAGGTCATTCCCGGCGCTCGCATCGTGTGCGTCGTGACGATAATGTTCAGGCCCGTCAAAATCGACGAAAAGCCGGCCACAAAAATACCCAGTGCCATCGCCATCACCTGCGAGTTAGCGTAGGTCGTGCTGTACGGAGTATAAAACGTCCAGCCCGTATCGACGCCGCCACCGACGATCGCGGCAATGGCCAGAATGCCTCCGGTCATGAACAGATACCAACTGAGCAAGTTGATACGCGGGAAAGCCATGTCGCGGGCACCGATCATGATCGGCACCAGGAAATTGCCTAACACGGCGGGAATCGAGGGAATCAGAAAGAAGAAGACCATCACGACGCCGTGCAGCGTAAATAACCGGTTGTACGTTTCGGAGATTACCACGTCACCTTCAGGCGTCAGCAGTTCCAGACGGAACAGGATCGCGGCCGCTCCACCAACGAAGAAGAAGAAGGTTAGCGAGATCATATACAAGATCGCGATCCGCTTATGGTCCGTCGTCAACAGCCACGACCAGATGTTGTAGTTCGCATTCAGGTAATGGCGTTGGGGTAGTTCGGCTGCGCTCATGGCTGTTGGTCCGTTGTGGTGGATGACTCCTGATCCGGCGTTTCACTCGATGGGCGCACTTCCTGTGGCGGCTGGAGCGATTTCAAGTAAGCAATCAACTGAAAGATGCCTTCCTCGCCGAGTTGCCCTTTGTACGTCGGCATGACCGGTTGGTAGCCGGCGACGATCTTGGCCGTCGGATCGAGAATCGATTCGCGGAGATAGCTCTCGTCGGCGGTGAGCGTGCTGCCATCGTTCAGCGCGATCAGCCGCCCAAAGATACCCTGCAACGGCGGGCAGCGAGGATTGGCCGGATTGTCGTGGCAGGTGGCGCAACGAAACTGCTCGAACAGCTTCAGCCCCGCCGCTTCCGGCGACACACT
>CAUJKL010000790.1 GCA_963204995.1 Planctomycetota bacterium
AATGAAGTCACTCGCTGAAAGATCCTTGTGCAGATGAGCTACTTTTCTCCCCAAGCAAAATGGACATTGATGTGCGTGGCGACACGGGCGCAGTCGGTGGTTTGGCGCGGAAGAGCTGTCGACCAGCATCAAGTTCGGGCAACACCGCTTTAGTTGTTCAATCCTAGTAGTTGCCGATTCGTCTTCGGGATGTGAGATTCGCAACAAAGACAGGTAGTAGAAGAATAGGAAGGCTCTGCCTCTTGCGATTTGTTTGCGATCGTTCTCCGACATTTCGAAAGTGCCCCGATAGAATTCTGGGTGCTCATTCTTGATTAGCTGGCGGAGCATTGCGTTACGCGGGTCTTGTTGCGCTCCGCCAATGATCAGATCACGGACTGCCCAGTCCACCGATCGCCTGCCCACGGCGTTCACTGGCCAGCTCATAGCGAGCTCGTGGGCCAGACCTCCGAACTCGGGAAACCAGTTTCCGTTGGAGCGTCCCAGGTCGTCTACATCGTAATCAGGCATTTGTTGATTCTCGCTGTAAGCCAATTGCAATTAGGACCACGTTGTGAAGAATGGTCACGTTCGCTACCGCTCAGTTCTTGAATGTGCCCCCTACCACGGCATGACTTTGCAAGGAGGTATTCGTCGAGACGATCACGGTGGTATCGGACGACACCACGTTTTGTGAAGGGATCAAATCTTGCGCTAGTCCAGTTGCGCAGGGTGCCAAGCGCGACGCCCAGGTATTCGACAGCCTCGTCAGCGGGCTGACAGTCTCGTCCTTCGCTTGCGATTGGCTCGTCACTATTTGCACTTGTCGATTTCGATCATTCATTTACTTGGTTCCTTTGCTCCTGGAGGTCGAATTAGTGAAAGTATTTGAAGCCATGCACCTCACTGTGTTCGGCAGCGGGCCGATGCACGTCACCATCCGCCTTGATCAAGACTGGCATCTGCCTCAGAGTGGGCGTTCGGTGTCGCTGCGGAAGTGACAGACTTGCGATCCTCTGCCGACTTGGCGATCGTTAGCCGCTCGCAAAAACGCGCGAAGGCTTCCCAGGACGTGTGCCATGCTCCGCCGATGCGGATCGCTTCCAGACGGACGCCGTCTACGCCTCGCTGCCGCCATCGGTGGATTGTGGAGACGTGGACGGGACGATTGCGTCGCCGCCTTGGTAGTGCTCTTGCCAATTCGGCGAAGCTGACGAGTTTCTGCGTAATGTCGATGGGCATGTTTTCCCTCGCAATGATTGACAAAACGTTGCAAGGGAGAGCCTAGCGGAGCATCGCCTACTGGAGCGAATAGGTCTTCAGTAGATCGTCAGTAGGAGCTTCTATCAGCACGTCTTCAAGGTGTCACTCGCCCGAAATCGTCGAGAATGTACCCCGCACCCTCCGACCTGATCTCAACTTGCAACTCGGCAAGCTCGCTGTTTAACGCTCCGATCGCTGAGTGGACAGAAGCCGGCCTGCACGTCGGCGAGTTTTGAGAAAACAGAATCCAATTCTCAGCCAGCCAATGTGTTGTCACGGCTTCCTCTGGCCGGTTCAGGAAGAACAAAAAGAGTCGGAAGAGCCGGGGGGCAAGGTCTGCGTCGCAGTAGGCCCGCGTCACAACCATTCTCTGCGAGTCGATGGTAATCCCTAACTGCCTACACTTACGTTCACCACGCCGACTGAGTCGAGAAGAGTTCGATTCGGCAACTTCAGGCTGAGCATCCACAGTATCCTGAACGTCAGCGTCTTGGATATGCGTTAAGAACTCGTCGAGAATGTCTGCGCTAGTAGCTCTGCTCATCCGAGCTGGAAGCGATGGCGGAGACAGGCCAAGAGAACGGAAGAGTCGTGTGTGTACATGAATGATTTGCGTTTCCCATTCGGCATCAGGCCACGAAGCGTTTGGTTCCAATTGCCGGTCAATAATCCAAACGGGAGACGCTTCCGAAGTAGCGGTCCATAGTTCAGATTCGATCGGCGCGTTGCGACGGAGTTGAACAGCTCGAAGATTGTACGGCGGGTGAATGACTTGATCGGCTAAGTACCCTAATTGGCAAGTCAAGCTCAACACCGCAGGGAAACCGCGAAGGAACATCGTGTGGAGTGAATCGGCAATTTCTGTGGGTATTGAGGTAGCCTGTATAAGAAACTCAATAGTCGTCAATCCTTGTGGGAGGTCGATTCCCGCGTAAAGGTGCAATTTCAGAGAGTCATTGTCGCGCCCCAGTTCTTCTGAGTGATCTTCGCATCTAAACCTTCGATCCCAGATGTTGCGGAGTTCTTGAATCTCACGCAACATCGCGTCGACGTTATCAAGCGGCAAGGCATCGCTGACAAGCAAGCTCAAGTTTGCCCAGGTTTCCGCTGTACGAATCGGCTCGCGATCAACGAATGACAACCAAGCGTCTTGGCATCGAAATCGCAGTTCATTGCATAGCCGACCAATCAGCCATGCCGCCTCCAGCTGAGTCCGAGAACCTCGCGGATCGAATTCGACCCGCAGTGCCTCACGGTCACCCTCGGCATAGCAACATCTGTTAGTCTCTGGAGCGTTTCCACCTGAACTCATAGATGAACCTCACGTGCAGGGGCCTCGTCACTGGCGATCACCGAGATGCTCCCGTTAGGCAAAAGCGAGAGTCCTCAACGATTTAGCAGCTCACCCGCAGATTGTTGTTTAGTTTCCTTGTCGTAAATTACACTACTTCTTTGGCTAGCAACGTTAACCAGTCTTTCTTGCAACCTGCATTGCCAGCTTTAGGTTCCTCTCCGCGTAGACTTTTGTCACATCAGCATGGGCGTGCCCGAGGCTAACCGCAGCAGCCTCGATTCCGAATGTCTGATTCAACTCGGTCGCGCGCGAGTGCCGTAGTTGTAGCGGGAACCAATTCGGGATCGGATCAAGCCCTTCCTTCGACCGCAGCTTGTTCACCTTCTTGATGCCGTACTTGATTGCGCGACGATAGCTGTCGACGTCATACCGATCGCGTTTTTCACGTTTCGGTTTCTTCTTCCGTGTCCTACTTGCCTGCGACGGGGTCATGGGCGATTTGCGATTCTCACGGCGCTTTGCATTGCGTTCAGCTTCTGCGTCTTTCGGATTGAACAGATACGCTTCCGTTTGCAATGTCAAGAAAGGCTGTAGCACTGCCTGTGCTTTAGGACCGATTGCAATTTGTCGGCGGTGACCGCGCCAAGCGGTCTTATGATCTTGCAGTTCATAGATCCATACGTCGCTGCTCATCTGAATGTCACATGCCCGGATCATGACTGCTTCGCATGGTCGCATTCCGGTCAAGCGCTGGAGCTGGATCATGGCAGCGACCTGTCGTGCAACGTGCGGAATGACCGCGTCAACATAGACGTCGTCGACGGGCTTGACTGGGTCCGTTTCACGGGCCTCTGTGCGTCCATGCTTCAGGCCCGCTACTGACTTCAACCCCTCATAGACGGACGGCGGGACCAACTCCTCGCTGACCGCCCAGCGGAAAAACCGTTTGATGCGATCTACACGGTTGTTGATCACTCCCCGAGACAGATCGCTGTCAACCAAGTGCTGGCGTAAGGCTTTGAGGCTTAGCGGCCCGAAGTCACGGGCCAACGTGTCACCATAGAGCTTGCGTAATGGCCGGAGAGCGAATCGCATCTCGTCCAATTCCTTGGTCGGACTACCGTTCTTGACGTAGTAATTTCGTGCAAAACTTCGGTACTCAAGCAATACCTGAGCGATAGTCAGCGACGGGTCGGCGAGTTGCGACACTCGTTGGTTGGCAGAACTAGATTCTGCGTTCCGGGCACGCCACTCAGCCACCAGCCGCTCGTACTCGGCATGGCTTTCGGGGGATCCAAAGGGGCCTAAATAACAATCTCGTCCATTAATTCGGACGACTGCGCGGCCTGACGCCTTATGCAGGCAATATGAAGGGACTTTTCCAGGTTTGCGAGGCATGACACGGCTCCTATATCGCTATTTGTTTCTCCGTAAATTACGGAGAAACAAAAGCTTTAAAACCGCTCTGCCTGCTCCCTGGCAGGTACGCCATGTTGGGCGTTCGTAGGGACTTACAACAAGTACACCCGACTGGGCTCGAACCAGTAACCTCCGGTTTCGTAGACCGGTGCTCTATCCAATTGAGCTACGGGTGCTTGGAGGGAGTTATTCTATTTTGTTGTGCCATCGACGCAAGTGGAGTAGACCCACGGATGCACGGGTGCCACTGCTGGCTTGTTCAGCAGTGCTCTGCGAACCACTGCGAGGCGAGTAAGCAGTGGCAGTCGTCCGATACACGTCAGTTTCCTGATGCAAGCCTTCCACGGTAGGCCCATAACCCTAGCGCTGGGTTGCTGATGTAGTAGATGCGTTCGCCGTCGGGTAATTCGTTCCAGCCGTCTTTCAGAACCTTCGGGTTGTAGCGAGTTGTCATTTCGGCCAAGTCGCCATACTCGTAACCGACGCCCTCGATCTCGTCGCGTGTTAACTCGCCAGCACAATACGTCACCGTAAAACGACCTTCGGACGAGCCGTGGATCAAGTGGGCGGCGGCTGAGAGATTGTTCTTCAGATCTTCGTTCTCGTCGACGAAACGCATGATCTCGGGCGTCGTGCGATAACCGTACTTGCGGATCAAACGATCGATCTCCGGATCTTCGCCAAATGTTTTCACCTCGGGGGCTAACACAATCAGCTCGCCGCCGTCGGCGATCGCCATGCGTGTGCGATAGATCGACTTGTTGCCGAGCCATGTGCTGTGGAACTCCTCGGGATCGAGATAGACGACGACCTTGTGCAGCTCTTCGTCCAGGATCTCGAAGTTGACTTCCACCGACAACTCGGCGGCTCGTTCAAAGCACTCGTGGTCGTCGCCAATAAACAAGCCACGCGTGACAAGCTGCCCCGCATCGTTGGTGCCAACGACCGTCAATACATAGACAAGCGGCAAATGCTGGCAGAAGTTGTCTTGGGCGTAATTCAGAATTCGGCGAAGCGGTGTATCGGCTCGCCCCATCATCCGCTCCATGCCGTAAGCAGCACCGATAAAATGACTCTCGTTAATACCGCGTTGGCCTCCGGTGCCGACAAAGACGTTCTTGTTGTAGTTCGCCATGCCGATCACTTCGTGCGGTACGACTTGCCCGATGGACAGGATCAAATCGTGACCGCCTTCCCACACCAGCTTGTTCAGCTGCGCGGGCCACGGGCGATCCCAAATGCCTGCGGTTACTTCCTTGACGAACGCCGACGGAACTTCACCGATCGTGATGACATCGTCGCGCCAGCGATGCTCGCGAAATAAATCTTTCGGCACCGACGGAAACATCCGATCGAGCTGCCATGCGGGCATCGGGACGTGTGTTCCCAGGGCCGGCATCACATCGACCAACCGCTCGCCGTAGTATTCGTGTGTCTGGCAAGTCAGCAACCCGGCACGGCTGTTGAAGCGGGTAAAGTCCGGCGGTAAAGCCAGCACGCGATTTCGCTCGCCGAGTTTCGCAAACGCCTCACGCAAGCCAGCCCGCATTTCATCATCGGACAACTCCGTCGATGTGGAGCCAACCGCAAAGAACATCGTCATGAAAACACCTCTACGAATCGAAGTCAGCCGTCCCGCCAATTGCAATAATAGCCCAGCGATCGCAGCTCCGGGAGTGGGAGCCGCCAGCGGGCAGTTCGACTACGCGGCTCGTTCGTTTCGATCTAGCGATCGCGTGCAGTTAATAAACAGCCAACAACAAGCGCTCACCAGATACATCGCGGCAACGATCGCAAACATTGGCGTGTAGTTCGTGATCAGCTGCTCTTTCCCGTCGACAAATTCGGTGGTTCGATACATGTCGAGGACAATACCCAACAGCAGCGGCGTGGCGATCATCCCCACGCTGCCGGACGTATTGACGATGCTGAACACGGTCGCCGAGTAGCGTCCGCCCATGTCGGTACATGTGCCCCACACCGTCGGCTGAGACCAGTCGGCAAAGAACTTCACGACGAACAGGCACAGAGCCGCAGCCACGCCGCTCACTTGTTGGATCGCCACGAACATCATCACACAGGCACCCAACTTGCCGACAAAGCCAACGCTCGTCCTCGACCAACGTCGGCTGCCGGTGTAGTGAATTAGACCGTCGTTGATAAAGCCACCAGCAACTCCGCCCAACGCGCCACCCCAGAGCGGCAGACTGATTAACAGTCCGGCCGTACCGACATTGAAGTCGCGCCCCGCCATAAAATAGCTGCCCATGACGTAGACATAGATACTGTCCGCACCGGCACTGAGGAACTGGTGAAAGATGAAGATCATCATGCTGGGGTTGCGAATCACGCGACCGAACGGCAACACTCGCGGCCCGTCCGTCGGTGCTGCGATCTCACCCTCGCGAATCAATGCCAACTCGGCTTGATTCACTCGCGAGTCCTGCTCCGGGTCATTGCGATACAGCCACACAAATAGACCGGCGAACAAGACACCGGCGAGCCCCATCACCAACACCGCAGCTCGCCACCCCAAACCGCACATATCCATCAGCAGTGTGCCCATGATGATCGAAGACATCGCGCCGCCGCTGCGTCCGAAGAAGCTGGCGATAAGCCCCTGAACAATCGTCCGCGTGCGAAGCGGGAACCAAACGCGGCTCACTTTACTCAAGCTCGGATAGCATCCAGCCTGTGCCGCGCCGAACCCCAATCGCAGACCTGCCAAGCCGTAGAAATTGCCCGTCAGTCCAAAGCAGGGTAGCAGAAGCGACCACAGCACGATGATGATCGACAGAAACAGATGCGGCCCAAAAAAGTCGCAGATGATGCCACTGGGGATCTGACCGACTGCATAGGATGCGTTGAAGACCGTGAACAGCCCATCGACTTGGGCGTTAGAAAAATCATATTCTTCGAGCAGCGCTGGCCGTATGAAGTTCCAGCTGTACCGATGCAGATACAACATCCAGGAAGTACCGCTCGCCAACACGAAGACCATCCACCGGATGCGAGTCGGGCGTTCAGCTCGAACTGGATGCAGCTCTGCACTTGCGGAACTTCCATTGGTCATCGTGACTTCTCGTGCGATTCCGAGGCATTGGCCTTTGCCAGTTCCTCTTCGTCCATCACACCGACTCGGTTTGTATCGATACGTTGGAAGATGATTTCTTGCAACTCCTTCGAGAGCGGATCATCTCTGAACTCCTCGCACGCCGGCGTCGTGTTTTCTGTGTCCGCTAGTTGCAGATGTCCGTGCTGGCGATCGGCTGATTATAGCCGGAGCGATTTCGAATTGAAGAACTCATCAGTGCCGGAATGAGCTTCATTCGCTGCCACGCGATGGATCACGAGTGATCCGAGAGGCGGTATCTAACCGCAGAATCACCCTACCTCACATAGGAAACGCTGGTCACAAACGGAGGTGTGAAGCTAGGTGCGACGACGGAATCGTTGATGTCGAGGCCAGCTTCCATCCAGCCCAATCGATTCAAAAAGGGATCGTCACCTGCTGTAGTTGCATCCACCACGTAGCGGATATGGCCGTCCTCATAGAGGATGTTGTCGCCGCGACCGCCGTGATTAACACTGCGATGCCCTGCGAGTTCAACGCTTGGTGCGTCGGACATGATGGCAAATTGCGTTCGCCCGAGATTGCGAGGAGCGCGGTGGCGTCCGTTCTCGACAATGCCGAGATTGTATCCGTAGCTGCCACCTATCGATTGCTGGAACTGAACGAGAGTTCGTCCTGACGCACGATCGATGTCTTCCAACGTCGGCATCGTCCAATTCACTTCACGTTGGGCCAGCGGGGAGCTTGGGCAAATCAGCCTGCTTTCGTCAGTTAGATAACCGGCATCGATCAACACGGGAGCATAGATCCCAGCGACGGCGCGATTACCTTTCGTCGGAACTTCGGGGAAACGACCTTGCCCAGCTTTCTCGCTGAAATCGACCAGCGCGAACCCCAACTCACGAAGATTGTTTTGACAAGCTTGTAAGCGAGCGGCGTAGCGGCTCTGTGAGATGGCCGGAAAGAAGAGCATCGCACCGGCTAAACAGATACCAGCCATGATGACGACGTCTGCCATGGACCAGCGGTTGCGGCCACGAACCTCGGCGCGGGTCGCGGGCTGCAATCCGTTTCCAGTCGGAGTCACGGACGTACACGCTGCCACCAGAAAGCAAACGCGCTCGGCCAGGCGAGCCGGCGGCTCAAACTCCTCGTAGGCCTCCGCCAGTGGCTCCAGCGTTAGTGCCAACGATTCCAGTTCGGTACGCAACTCGGGACTGACTTCTAGCTGCTGTTCGACTTCGCTACGTTCCGCATCGTCCAACGCGTCTAGCAAATAGCCCAGCAGCTGTTCTCGAATTCGATCGTTCACGTATGCTATTCCGCGTGAGTCATGTTCCAGTACTCGTTCAGCTTGCGAATCGCTGCGTTCAAGCGACTCTTGACCGTTCCCACCGGAATGTCCAACGCGTCCGCTGCCTCGCGATACTTCAATCCTTGATAGTACACGAGGTGAACCACGTTGCGCATTTGGTCGGACAGTTGATCCAGGGCTTGCTGAACCCACTCGCCACTCTCCAGGCGACTGGCCTGCGACAGCGGATCGGGAGCTTCGCTCACCAGGATGTCAGCCAACCTGACCGAATCGTCGCTGCCTGTTCCTGCTCGGTCAAGACTGACTGCTCGATGTCGCTTATCGCGACGCTGAGCATCAATCGCAGCATTCGTCGCTACCGCATACAACCACGGCCGAAATCGACGGCCCTCTTCAAACTGTTGGCACTTTTGGTGCAGTAGTACGCACGTGATCTGAAACACATCTTCGGCCATCTCGGGTTTCCCCAGATAGCGACAAAGATAGTTGTACAGCTCGCGTTCGTAGCGATGCACCAACTCAGCAAACAGAGTGCGATCGCCGGTGGCACGATATTGGAGGAGCAATTGCTCGTCCGAGATCTGAGCTTCCCGATCGATCGAGCAGCTGGCCTGTTGGGGAGTTTCGATTGTGGTGGCCATTTTGTTCATACGCATTCAAGTTGACGAGAGTTCAAGAAGGGAACGAGTCAGCCACTTGGCCGATCGCGGTTCTCGTCCGAACCGCCATCATAGCAACCCGACGCCTCGTAAGCTAATGCTTAGTAGGCTGCGAATTGACAGTGCCAAACCGCCGACTTACACTCACGACTCGCATATGTCGCAAAACCCGTGCCACCGGAAACCAAGTGTCCAAATCACGTTATCAATGGGCTGCTCCGGGCGACGTTAACGCGTTCTTTGGCTTGATGTTAGACAACATCGCCGATCTTCTGCTAGCCGTCGGCTTGCTGTCCGTGGTGTTTGGACTTCCTACAAACTTCGCCCTTCGTTACATGGTTCCCGGGACGGCCATTGGGGTTCTGGTGGGGGATGTATTGTTCTTCTGGATGGCCTTTCGCCTAGCTCGCCGGACAGGGCGTAACGACATAACTGCTATGCCATTAGGTCTTGATACCCCCAGCACTTTTGGGATGGTCTTCTTTGTCTTAGGACCAGCGTTTCTGCAGGCGAAGGAAAATATGTCGGTGGAGAACGCCGCGTTATACACATGGCATGTAGGAATTTGCGCCATCTTTGTAAGTGGGCTGTTCAAAATTGCCTGTGCCTTCGGATCGAATTGGGTGCGACGCGTCGTGCCTCGCGCGGGGCTTCTTGGGTCGCTCACGGCGGTGGCTCTCGTCCTGATCAGCTTCCTGCCGTTAATCGAAATCCTCCATTATCCGATTGTCGGATTCTTAGCGCTGGCGATCGTACTCACCACATTGGTCGCCAGGATTCGCGTGCCGGGCAAGATCCCCGGTGCTTTGGCCGCGATGCTGGTGGCGGGAGCGGTTTACTATCTAATGGTCGGCTTCAACGTAATAGAGCACGACTGGAGCCAGTTCGAGCAAGCCCGTCAGGGGCTGCTGCCTTACGAGTGGCTGAGTGTCTTTCGCTTCGAGTGGGTCGCCGTCTTGCCCCACTCGTTACAGTATCTGCCAATCGTGATTCCGTTCGCGCTTGCCACAGTCGTCGGAGGAATTGATTGCACCGAGAGCGCGGCCGCAGCCGGCGATGATTTCGACACACGGCAGGTCATCGGCGTGGAAGCACTTGCCACGATCGTGGCCAGTCTTTGTGGTGGCGTGATTCAAACCACGCCCTACATCGGCCATCCCGCTTACAAGGCGATGGGCGGACGAGCGGCCTACACGTTGGCGACCGCCTTGTTTGTCGGCGGCGCGGGACTGTTCGGCTACTTCGGCTATCTGTACGCGATCATCCCGAAAGCCACAGTGTTTCCGATTCTTGTCTTTGTCGGGCTGGAGATTACTGCCCAGAGCTTCCAGGCCACCGCGAAGAAGCACTACACCGCAGTCGTCTTGGCCTGTGTACCAGCGCTGGCGGCATTGGCGTTGATCTTCATCGATAAAATATTTGGCGAGCTGCGACCGCAGGGCATCGCCATCGAATCGTTGAGCGAAACACTACAATTTGAACTCCATACCGTTCGCGTTTTGGCCAGCGGCTTCATTGTGACGAGTTTGCTTTGGGCATCTGGATTGGCCGCGATTATCGATCGGCGTTTGAACGCGGGTGCCGTCTTTTTCGGCATAGCAGCACTATGCAGCTGCTTCGGCATCATTCACTCGCCGTTGCCAGGCAGCCCGATGTTCCTGCCTTGGAATCTCGATGCTAACTCGCTGGAAACGCCTTTACAGTACGGAGGCGGATACCTCTTAACGGCCGCACTCTTGCTCGGTTGGCACTACTGGCTTCAGCAGGCTGGTGTGAGAGCAAGCAGCGACGAGGACAGCGACCAGCTCCTTCTACATCGGACGCTGGAACCCGAAGTGATGGATACGCCGGAGGAAGCTCGTGACTACAACGAGATGGATCACTCCGATGTCAATCGTGTGTTCGTGGATGATCTTCTCGCGTGTGGCGAGATCGCTGGCGACGTCCTCGATCTTGGCACAGGCACGGCGTTGATTCCCATCGAGTTGTGCGCGCGAGTCGCCAACTGTCGTGTGATGGCGAGCGACATGTCCGCGAGTATGCTCGATCTGGCCGTCTATAATCTTGCCGTAAGCCCGGCGGAGGGACGGATTCAGCTCGACCAAGCCGATGCGAAGCAACTGCATTACGAAGACGAACAGTTCGATATCGTGATATCGAACAGCATCGTCCATCACATCCCTGAACCATTGGCCGTCCTGCGCGAAGCATTGCGAGTCGTGAAGCCCGGCGGGCTGTTGTTCTTTCGCGACTTGATGCGTCCCACAAACGCAGAAATCGTCACGCACCTCGTCGCGACTTACGCCGCCGGAGCAAACGAGCATCAGCGACAAATGTTCGATGATTCACTCCGCGCGGCGCTAACGTTGGACGAGATTCGTGGACTTGTTTCAAGTCTCGGGTTCGACGACCATACCGTCCAAGCCACCAGCGATCGCCACTGGACGTGGATTGCCTATAAGCCGCTCTAACGCCCGTTGTGAGCGCGATCGCTAAGCAGCACGTGTCGGTACGGAATTAGGTTCACGCAGCAGCAATTCTTCGCATGCGGCGACAACGGATTCGACATCGATCGCGAACATGGCATCGTTGTTCGCTCCACGCCGTTGGCGGCTCGTTCCATCGTGAAATTGTTTCTGGATATGGATGTGTTGCGGGCCATAAGCACCGGAGCGTTCTGGTAACGTTGTGCCGTGCAGTCCCACGCAAGGCGTTCCCACGGCTGTGGCAATGTGTAGAGGCCCCGTGTCTGAGCCAACAAACATTCGGGCTCGTCGGAGGATGGAGGCGAGTTCTGGCAGCGTCGTTGGTGGAGCGAGTACGGCTCGGCCACCCGAACAAGCGACGACCTCTTCAGCCGCAACTCGTTCTCGCTCGCCGGACCACAACACCAACGAGGGAAGTTGATGTCGCTCACCGAGACTACGCGCCACACGTCCATAACGGTAGGTCGACCACAGCTTCGAATCCCAGCCTGCCCCACAATTGATGGCCACGAAATCGCAGCCGAGATGTGCGGCGTGAATCATCTTGTCGGCCTTGCTTTCGGCTTCCGGGTCCACCGGCAGATTAAAACGCACCGCAGGTTGCTGAACGCCAACCGGTGCCAACAACTCTAGTTGCGCGTCGACGAGGTGGTCGCGAGTTGGCGTGACGAGTTCACTATTGAACCAACGACTCAACTCGCGGCCGCGCGGCTTGTTGAAGCCGATTCGCCACCTGGCTCCGGATAACCAAGCGATGAGGCTGCTCTTGGTTAGTCCCTGCGGATCGATGGTGAGATCGAATCGATTCGCGCGCAGCTTTGACCGCAGCTGTCGAATTTCGGACAGGGACTTCATCCAACGTTTCGGCACGACGATTAATTCATCGAGCGCCTCATGACCTTCCAACAGCGTGGCAGGACCACGTTCGGTAACCCAAGCAATGTGCGCATGCGGAAAGCGGTCACGAAGCGCACACAGCAACGGTGTTGTCAGGACGCAATCACCAATTGCACTCAACCGCGAGATCAGAATCCGAGAGATACGTGGTCCACTCATTTTCGGTCATTCTCTTCCAGGACGAAGCGAGATGTCTATTTGTCGTCAGTCGGTAGCATCAGCGGTTCCGGCGATGGTAGCTGTCGCGGCGGTGGTTCTCGATTTGGCGTCGGTGCCGGCTGCTGTTGTGCTGGCTGCTGTTGTGCGGCCTGCTGTTGTGCGGGCTGCTGCACTGGAGGCTGCGGCAACGGCGACGCAGGTTCGCTGCCGGGTGAACGTGACGGACCCAGCACGACGGGAGGCAACTGTTCTTCGTAACCCACGACGCCGACCTCTGGATTCGCGAGCGGAGCTGTCGACCGGGGAAAGTAGAACTGCTCTCCATACAACACGGGTGCCGATTCGTCAGGCGTTCCATCCTCGTTGAGCTGCGGAATGCGGATGCGGCTACCTGCGAACTGGGTTCCGTCGTACACGGTTCCACGCTGAAATGGGCCGGCACCGAACAGCCAAAAGTTCTGGGCGGTGCTTTTCGCCCGGGATGTCCCGGATTGCCAAACAGGTCGACGACTCTCTCGTTCGTACGCAAAGACGGCAATCTTCGCCGCCCCGAGCTGAGCGTCTCGTTTGGCGAGCGCCAGTTCTGGAATCGACGGAATCGCTGGGGCATTGGGCACAAGGTTGGCTGCCGTTGAAAGTGCGTTGTTGGCAGGCACACCGTAAACAATTTCATGTCCGTTCGTGCCCAATGTCCCGACGCGTCCTTCGACGACGAAGTCTGCATCTTCAATATTATCCTGCAGCCGACAATCGGCAGCGATCATCTGCTGACGCAGCGAGCTGATAATGTATTCGGCATTCACGAACCCGACTCCTTTCACGTTGCTGATATATCGCGAGTCGAAGTAGACGTTCTGCCCGGCCATCGAACCAAAGTCGATGTCAGCGATCGCCATGTCGACAGCATCCGACATGAGCAATTGTTCGGTAGCCAACTGCGTCTTTGTCGTACCACAGCCGACCGCATTGATCATCGCGAGGATGCCAATCACGCGCAACAACGGCTGGGTTCTTCGGGTAATCAAGTTGCTAGCACCATCCACACGCATCACTCGCAGAGCCTGTTCGTCTCTCGGAAAGGTCGCGGAGTATAGCGAAAGCACGATGTTGCGAAAACGCATCTTCTGGGTTTGATGGAAGGTAAAAGCGGCCCCCTCCTCGAACACAAGCTATGGTTTAGAAAGTACGCTGTTTGGGAGCCGCGTCGAATTACTTTCCGACAAGGCAACAACGCACAAAGTCGTTAAAGGGCAAGGGGTTGCGAGATGTCGCAAGTTGTCACGCACGAGTCTTGGTTCGGTCGCCTTGGCGGTTCGATCAAGGGTGTAGTCGTCGGGCTCATCCTGTTCGCGATCTCATTTCCTGTCCTGTTCTTGAACGAGGGACGAGCCGTAAACACGGCCAAGGCACTCCAAGAAGGCGCTATTTCGGTCGTTGAAGCTTCCAGCCTAACGATCGATCCAGCGAACGAGGGGAAGTTCGTTCACGTCACCGACCAAGCCAGCACCGACGCGATTCTCGAAGACGAGTTGTTTGGTATCTCGGTGAACGGCATTCGCCTGAATCGTCGCGTCGAAATGCTCCAGTGGAAAGAGAAGCAGGAGGAACAGACACGCCAAAAGATCGGTGGCGGCACCGAGACCGTCACGACTTACTCTTACGAGCGAGAATGGTCGCCCGAACTAATCACCTCGTCCCGCTTTCGAGAAGCCGCAACACACCACAACCCAACCAGCATGCCATTCCAGCAACTGACCAAGGAAGCGTCGGACGTTTTCGTGGGATCGTTTCGCTTACCCAAGGTGTTGACTCAACAAATCACCGTGACCGAACCGCTCGAAGTCGCGCTCGATAAGGTCCAGAAGGAATGGGCCGAGGGATTGAGGCCGTATCGCGACGATGCGACGGGCGCGAACGGGTTCTATTGGTCGCGAGCGAGCGGCGGCAGCGAACCACAGATCGGTGATGTCCGAGTGTTATTCACCGTGACGCGGCCTGTCGAGGTCAGCATCATGGCACAACAGATCCGTGACACGTTCACACCGTTCACTGCGAGCAACGGACGCCAGTTGAATATGCTCACCGTGGGGACCGTCAGCGCCGATCAAATGATCGCCACGGCCACAGCAGAAAACTCCATGTGGGCGTGGATCCTGCGAGCCGTCGGTGCAATCCTGATGGTGGTTGGACTCAGCCTGATGGCTCGTCCGCTTTCTGTTCTCGCCGACGTCTTGCCACCTGTCGGCGCAGTCGTCGAAATGGGAACTGGCTTGGTGGCGCTGCTAATCGCCGGCGCGCTCTCACTGACCACCATCAGCTTCGCTTGGCTATTCTACCGGCCGCTAATCGGCGTTCCGTTGTTGCTGGCTGGCGGCGGCTTGATCGCGTTGCTGGTCATAAAGCTTGGCAGCCAGACGAGGACCAACGCTGACGTACCAAGTCAGAACATCGTTGCTCGCCGATCAAACAATGATCAAGCCGGACGGTCGATCGATCACTCAATCGGCGTCTGAGACGGCCAGGGCGAGCCGGGCGAGCCTCACTTCCCAAGACGTTCAACGACTAATTGAGGATGGAGGCGGCACGCCATCGTAGTTTGACAGACCCGCGCGCTGCTATCGCGTCGCGTCGTTTCTTGAAATTTACGTCGTGACGCTTTTGCGCAAACATGCTTGCAGCTGGCATGCCGGCTGATGAGAGGAAAGGTGGCAGGAACCGGATGAGATGAAAGGTGTCAGGAACCGTTTATTGACAGCAGTGACATCCTTGGGTAACGTTTGGGCATGGGACGCCCGAAACGAGCAGCGGATGGTGGGTTGGTTTACCATGTGTTGAACAAAATAACGGTTCCTGACACCGTTTCATGGCCCATCGCCATTCATGGCGATCAACACATCGATCTCCGCGCCGAGGCGGCGCAGGTCGAGCGAGTCGTCATCGTTCCACGGTAACAGCAACGTGGCCCAATTGCCCCTAATTTCATCGGCCCCGAGCGGCTTCAACGTCGCGCCCTTGTGAATTCGCGTCTAGGGTATCATCGTACTCGGCGTAGAGTCCGGTCAGAACCGCTGCTTCAACTCGTGCAGCAACTGCACTGCCTCTTCGACAATCTGCTCGCCCGTGCCGCGGGCGACGTAGCTGTGCAGACCGGTCCAGACTTGGTAGCCGCCCAGGTCGTACGCCTCCTCGTCCGGGATGTAGCCCACCCAGTCGTTTGCCAATTCGGCGACGATCGTGTTGCGGAAAGGGCTTTGCCGCTTGATGTCCAGGCCCAGCTTGGTGAAGTATTCGCCGGGCACTCCGACGACGGCGACATCACCGATACGCATGGCCTGGACCCAAGTCTGGCGAGTTTGGCCCTGCCGGTCGGCCAGTTGTTGACGCATGTTTCGAAAGACGCTGATCACATAGTCAGCTCGTTCGGGGGCGCGTTTCTCGCAGTACGTTCGCACTGCCTCGTCCTCGTGCTGCTCGTCAAACTCCCGAATCTTGACCGTGATTTCACGTTTGATCGATGCCAAGCGAACGTCGCTCAGCGGAACGGTGTCGTCCAGAGCGCTGCCGATGGCCAACTTGAGCCGCTCGACCATCTCCGGTGTGCGCAGCGAAAGGTTGTGCGTCGAGCCGGACGCGCCTTCCAGGAACATCACCGTGCCACCCAGTTGTTCTTCCAATTCCTGGGCCGCCAAGCCGTAGAAGCTCGGTGAACGCGTGCCGGGCATGCGCGTGCCGATGGTGTGTGTCGAGTGATTGAAGAGCAGCGCCTGCAGACCGCCGGATCGGTCGCGAAAGGCGAGCACCGGTAGCGCGGGATCGAAGGGTCCGGTGGGCCGCACAAAGTCATCGCGCGAACCGATCCAGTAGATCTGGCCGTCGGCCAGCAACATGCGGCTGTTCTGACCAATCGTGGTCTCTTCGCTCAGTTTGAAATGGGCTGTCGCGCCGTCGGCCAACTCTTTGTCGGCCTGAACGACCGCATCGACGATGGCTTGTTGCAGTTGTTTGGAAAACTTTTCGTCGCGTTCGTAGCCGTGAACCGTGACCGTCGTCGGCGCGTGGTGCGTGTGCGTGGCGTTGATCAGAATGTGGTCGAACGGGATGCCGGTGTGCTGCTGAATCTGGCGGCAAGCGGCGTCCAGGATATCCCGCTCGACCATCAGCACGTCACAGGCCACCAGTGCTAAGCGAGTCTGGTTGGGGGCCCCTTGAATGACCACGGCCGCAGCTCGCAACTGGCCTTCCTGACCTTTCACCCGCCCCGGCCCAATGCTGCCGCCGATCACCATCGAGTCATCGGCGACCAGATCGATGGCTGCGGCACCCACGCGCAGCGACTCGGCCTCTTCGCCACCAGCCAGACGGCCCGCCGCGCAATTCAAAGAGATAGCCATTAACGCGATGGCAGCACCTGTACTTATGAGTCGGAACATTGTTGTACTCCTGCGCGAGCTGCTGTACTTCCCAGACAAGGTGAGTGTATCCGAGTAACCTACTTAATCTCAACATCCGGTGTCCAGTATTTCCTGCAACCATCTAGCTGACGCTGGCCGTTATCCTGGGCTCGATCAGAACTGGCTCGTTTAACCTGCAGCCGCAGGCGACGAATCTACAATCGTGCCTCGCGGGTGGCTGTGGCGGAGTCTCAGAACGCCTGATCCAGGAGCCGAGAACTCTGGGAGTCAGCGGATGCTCGACAAGTCAGCGGGAGAATAAGGGGACACCAAAATCCAATTCGTGGTCGTCTTGTATTCGTGGGGTCAGCCGGTTTGCCCCCACGAATTCAAGGCGACCACGAATTATGGTTCACGGTATTTCCCGCCGGATCAGGAGTTCTGAGACTTCGACGCCACGGCCGATTGGAGTTCCTGGTAGGCCGGGGCTTCGCGGACTCAGCCCCAGCCACCTCCATGTTGAGCAACAGTTTGCCGGTGGCCAGCTTATAGGTGCAGAACACGACCGCCCTCTTGCCGGTCAGATTGCCGAGCCGCTCGATGAATTGCATCGACTCCCTGGTGGCGTGTTGGGAAATAATGAACACTCCTTGCGTCCAACTCCCCACGCAAATCAGATCCGCGTGTGAAACCTCAACTGGGTCGGCCTCTGCGACCGACGGGACGCTACGCTCGTGGCCATGCTTTTGCAGTGCTTCACTCATGGCCGGTGCCGCTGTCATACACGATGGCGACTGTCATTCAATGTCCTCCTGAGTCTTCAATGAGTAGTGGCCATATTGGCGAAGCGTTTCCACCATGGCGAAGTAGTTCTCCGGCTTCACGGATGAATGGATACTGTTCGAGCTGGACAGGCAGAAGCCGCCTCCGGGCGCGGCGACCTCGATCGTGGCACGCGTGACGCGGCGGACTTCGTCGGTCGAGGCTTGGCACAGTAGCTCGCCGCAGTCGATATTGCCGATGATCGCGACGCGATCGCCGTACTCGTGCTTGATCCGTGCGATGTCCATCCCGGCCGCCGGCTCCAACGGGTTGATGGCGTCGATGCCGCTCTCGATGATCATGTCGAGGATGGGCATGATGTTGCCGTCCGTGTGCTTGACCACATAAGCACCAGCCCGGTGCGCGTTGTCCACGGCCCGCTTGAGACCGGGGAAGACAAACTCCTTAAAATGCTTCGGCGACATCAGGGGCGAGTTCTTGTCGGCATAGTCGTCGCCGAACACCACCACATCGAGGCCCGCCTGCACCATCCGTTCGGTTACCCGCAGGTCGTAACTCAAGGTCTTGTCGATCAGTTCGTGAACGAGCTTGGGATGGTCGATCAAATCCATCAGGTAGTTTTCGCAGCCGCGCAAGTGGCTCGGGTTGAACAGTGAGTCCCGGCAGATCGCGGTGATCGCTTTCTTACCCTTGTAGCGAGCCACCACCTCGGGTAGCGTCCCGAGGATACCATCGGCTTCGGGGTCTGGCGGCTCGTACTTTCGGATATCCTCCGCCGTCTTCAGTGGGCCTTCGACGGGATAGGGGCTACTCTCTGGTCCGAAGGCCCGAATGACACCCCACTGGTCGCGGAACAGCCCCTTCTCCTTGTCGACGTAATCCACGTTGTCGCGTTGCCAGGAACTGCGGTTCATGCCGGCGTTGTCCAGGCCGAGCCAATCGTTGAAGGCAAAGTAATCGCAGCCGGGCAGCATCGCTTCCATGACACGTTCATCCACAACCCATTCGACCAGCGGTACGCGATCCGGCTGCCTTCGCTCCAACGCGGCGATGACGCGCTCGTATGAATTCATTCCTCGGCTCCTGTTACTCGCCTCGTTCATGACTCGTCTATCGAGATACACTATGCTTGCATACTGGATAGCCATTATATTGTTTCTGCCGCACAATTGAACGCCACTCCGGCCTCGGCCGGGGCAAGTGAGGTATGGAGGAGACGTCACGCTCCGAAGCGTCCCTGTTCGGAGCCAAGCGAAGTCGCGGTCGTGAGCGTGGAGAGCAGCACAATTAGCATCCTCGTCATCAACGCCGGTTCCAGCAGCGTGAAAGTGGCGTTATTTTGCTTCGAGCAACTGGGGTTAGCGGCAACGGCACTGCTCGACTGGCACGGGCGCGACGACAGGGCGTCACTGACACTGTCACTCCCTGGTCAGAAGCCGGACACTCACACCATCGAAGCGCCCGACTATCGATCCGGCGTGGCCAAGAGTTTGAGCCTGCTTCAAGGAGCGTGGAACGATACCCATCCAGCAAAGTTGACGATTCGTGCGGTGGGGCATCGGTTGATTCACGGTGGCGAGCAGATTCGCGAGCCCGTGCGGATCGACGCCGCGATGAAGCAACACATCGCCAGCTTCGCTCGTCTCGCACCTTTACACATCCCGCCCGGCCTGGAAGCCATCTCGGCCAGTGAGACAGCGCTCCCAGCAGCGCTGCAAGTCGGAGTGTTCGATACGGCGTTCTTCGCCCACATTCCACCGGCCGCCTTCGTTTATCCTGTGCCCTACGAGTGGTACAAGCAGTGGGGCATTCGTCGCTTTGGATATCATGGCATCAGTCATGCTTACTGCGGCGCGCGTGTCGCGGAACTGATGGGGCGTGACGCGGACGAGCTGCGATTGGTCATCTGCCATCTCGGACAAGGCGCTTCGGTCGCTGCAGTTCGGGGCAACGTGGCGGTCAATAGCTCGATGGGATTCACGCCGCTGGAAGGGCTCATGATGGGGACGCGGTCGGGAACGATTGACCCCGGCATCCTGCTTCACGTGCAACGTGAACACGGGCTGTCCGTCGACGAACTCGACAACATTCTGCACTATCGTTCTGGCCTCTTGGGCCTGTCGGGCATCACTTCGGACTTTCGGCAAGTCGAACGCGCCGCAGCCGACGGCCACCGTCAAGCCCAACTTGCTTTGGATGTCTATGCCCACCGCGTACGCGAGCAAATCGGAGCGTTCGCGGTGACTTTGGGAGGACTGGACGCGCTGGTGTTCACCGGAGGCATCGGCGAGAATTCGTCATGGTTGCGACGCCAGGTATGCCAGGGACTCGAATGCCTGGGAGCATACTTGGATGACCAGAAAAACGAGGTGGCATCGCCGGACGTTGACATTGCAACGAATGATTCGCGCGTCCGGCTGCTCGTCATTCGCACGCGTGAGGAGTTGATGATTGCTCGCCAGGTGCGCCGGGTAGTCGCGAGTGAGAGTTCGAACATGACCGAGACTTAAACAACACAACGGCCGCCATTGGGTATGCGGCAGTCATAGCGACACGCACACCAGCGGCGATTTGATGACCGACTTGTCGATTCGAATGATGCCCAGTCAACTCTCTGCGGCAACCTGTTCGTTCGACGGCAGGCGAGCAGGTCGGGTGTCTTTGATTGGTTCCTTTCCTTGGAGCGTTGGACGGAGCAGCGCAGACCACCAAAGTCGGTCAGTGGCTTCACAACGAGGTCACCAATCTTATCCCATAACCAAGTGATCGAGCGAGACTCATCAAAGACGCCTGACCCCTATGATCCCTCTTGCCAAATATCGCTTGAAATCACCGAGGACGCGCGGGGGACATTGATCTGGAGAAAAACGATGCCGCGTCCTTCGGTGCATTTCTTGGTTCTGGCTCTTTGTCTTCTTCGTGCTCGTACTCGTACTCAGCAT
>CAUJKL010000791.1 GCA_963204995.1 Planctomycetota bacterium
CACCCCGCCCCCCCCACAAACTACACCGCCACCACGAATTGGATTTTGGTATCACCTTATTCTCCCGCTGCCCTTTCGAGAAGCCGCTGCCTCCCAGAGTTCTCGGCTCCTGGATCAGGAGTTCTGAGTCTTCGACGCCACGGCTGATTTGGAGTTCGTGGTAAGCCGGGGCTTCGCGGACTCAGCCCCAGCCACCTCGTCGAAGCTCGTGTCCTCGGTCACTTAGCCGAGAGTGCTGGGCTCATTGGAGGCAGGGAGGTAATCGTGTTCGCCGACAGAAGTACTCGCGCCGCTGAGTATCAAGTCTTATTCTGCGACGTCATAATCCGCAGCACGGTTTCGACGTCCTTTTTGATTTCTAGCAGTTGCTGCCGCACGGCGTCTTGCTGGCGACGCGGCTGGTCGTTCAGCAGGCCTGCCTTTCCGTGCTCCGTCGCCAGTTCGCGAGCTCTCGCGGCGGCGATGGCTAGTCCTTTGAACGCTTTTACGACATCATCTCCTGTCGCTTTCATACGGTTTGCCTTCCAGTGTTAATTCAATCGATGCCAGCGGCTACGCCTTGTCGTTGCCGCGCGCTCGGCCCCACAGCAGCCACAGCGCGGCACAACCCAGTAGTGGAAGCAGGCCAATGTAAAAGATCCCGTCGGCGTACGAGTGCGTTTCGTCGATCACTTTGCCCACGCGCTCCTGCATTTCAGAAGTGATGACCCAAGTCAGAAAACCCAGCGAACCGCTGATGATTCCTTGATGCCGCGCGGACAGTTCTTGAGTGAACGAATAGTAGTTGGGAAACAGTCCCAACGCGCCGAAACCGATCACTAGGAACGTTACCAGCAGCAGCGGGCCGGCGGGCAATTGCGACGCGAGTGTGCTGAGCGCGGTGAGCGCCGCACAGAAGCTGAAAGTAAGCATCCGCGCCCGATGCACGTTCCAATTGCGGGAGGCCAGCCACTTGACCGCCACTCCCGCCGAGATGCAACCCGCGTCCGTCGCGATATAGTACGCCATCACGAACCAGCGCACCTGATGCGGCTGGTAGCCATGATACTGTTCCAACATCTTCGGCAGCCAGACACGGAAATACTGCCAGGTCATATTGATCACGACAACAACGACCGCGAGCGCCAGGTAACGCCGCACGATGATCAACTTTTGGCTCCCGCCCGATGAGCCACTCAACTCGACAGTCCCTCCGCTCGCCGGCGTCGCCTTCGCCGGTCGGGTTAGATTAATTCCGCGTACAAGCCACAACCAAGGCCCGATCCAAAAAATCCCCAAGCAGCCAATTACGACATAAGGCAATCGCCACCAGCCCACGTGTTCGGACGAGATCGCCTCGGCATCGCCCGCCACGACAGCCGGAGCAAACATGCCGATCACAAGCGGTGTCAGTATCGCACCAATCGACGCGCCGCTCTGCAGAATGCTATTGCCGAACGGCCGATCGGAGGCCGCTAACAAACGTTGCGTGGTAACCAGCGCGCAGGGCCACTGCCCGGCTTCGAAGAAGCCCAGAGTGACACGGCAGACGAGGAAGCCGAGGTACGCGCTCGACACCTCCGGGTCGCTCGTCATCGTTAGTCCTTCGACATCACACCACGGTGCCGCGAGCGGTGTGACCCACTGGCCCAAGCGATCCGCAAAGCCGGTCGCCAAACCGGCGGTCGACCAACCGGCCAGTACGAGCGGGTACAACCATTTCACACTCAACCGATCCGCCAGCAAACCGAAGAAGATGGCACCGAAAGCAAAGGCATAGCCGAATCCCTTTTCCAGTCGTCCGTATTGAGCGTTGCTCAAGTGGATTTCCTGTTCGATCGCGGTGATTGTGAGCGAAAGCGTTTGCCGGTCCATGTAGTTCAGGACCAGGGCGAGCAATAACATGCCGCACACGAACCATTTTTGATTCGAGTGGTTAGCAGTAGCAGAGAGCGGAGGGTTTAGTGGCGGGCTCATGCGTCCTTGCCCTTGCTGCCCCGGGCGAACACGTGTTGCAGAAAGTCGACGACAATGGCGAGGACGCGGAACATGGTTTGCCGATTTGCGAGCGTGACGAATCGCAGGTCGCTGATATCGCCGGTAGTGGCGCAGTCAATGTGCATGGGTTCTCAATTCGAGTTGTAGCCAAACTCCTGAGAGTTCGGAGGGTTCTCGCACGTCTCAGCAGTCTCACGACGTCTGCTACGGCGGAACTTGGAAGTAACGTCACTCGCCATATTGATCCCGATTGGGCCCGTCGGTTCCAGATTTCGGGTCGATGTGGTGTAGTATCCCCGAAGCTCGCTGAAGAGATACTGAGCCAAACTTTGCCTTGATGTCGTCCGCGACTTCGTCTAGCCGACTTTGACGTTCGCGCTCGGCGTCGACAAACAACACCAATTGTGCCTTCGCCCGCTGAACAAGATTACTGACGCCGACGCCTAGCAAACGCAGCCGCAATTGGCGTGACGGCATCCGGTCGAACAGCATAGACGCGGCCTTCCAGATTTCCTCGGTCACGTTTGTCGGCGCGGAAAGTGTATGCGATCTCGTTACCGTATGAAAGTCGTCGTACCGCACCTTGAGATTAACCGTTTTTGCCTTGAGGTCATGGCGACGCAATCGGCAAGTCACTTGTTCCGTCAACTCCAACAACCACGCGCGCAGCAGCGAAGGATCTTCGATGTCCGACGTGAAGGTCTTCTCGTGCGAGATGGATTTCGCTTCCTGTTCCGGGGTGACAGCGCGTTTGTCGATTCCGTGTGCCAGCTCCCAGAAGTGCAGGCCGCTGTTGCCGAAGTGCTGCTGCAATCTCTCTACCGACAACTGGCGAAGCTGGCCGATCGTTTGAATTCCAAGTTGTTCGAATACTTTGCCAGTCACTTTGCCAACGCCCCATAGTCGCTTGACCGGCAGTGGGTCGAGAAACGCTTGAATCTGCACAGGATCAACAACGACAAGGCCATCGGGCTTCTCCAAGTCGCTCGCGATTTTGGCCAGGAACTTGTTGGGGGCCACACCAACGGATGCGACCAGCGACAAGCTGTCACGGATCTCGTGCTTGATGTCCTGCGCGATCTTCAGCGCAGGGCCGTGCAGTGACTCGCTGCCGGTGACATCCAGGAACGCCTCGTCCAATGAAAGCGGTTCAACCAGCGGCGTATAACGCTCGAACACCGAGCGGATTTTCGCGGAGACTTCGGCATAGTGTTCCATTCGTGGCCGCAAAAAGATCGCGTGTGGACAGAGACGCTTCGCCTGAACGGCTGGCATCGCACTGTGAACGCCAAACGTGCGGGCCACATAGTTGGCAGCTGCCACGACGCCGCGTCCTTCGGGCGTGCCTCCGACGATCACGGGGTGTCCAACCAGCTGGGGTTGATCGCGCTCTTCGACCGACGCATAGAATGCGTCCATGTCAACGTGGAGGATCATTCCCGATTCATCTCTTAGACGGCCTTTAAAGACACACACGCACAGACGGCGGAATTCTGAGGCGTGTATGCTACACCTTTGGAAAGTCAGCAACCATCCGTGCGGCACCGCGACGTTTGCGATCTTGTATATGTGGTCGACGCGAGGAATCAGCGAGTTCAGGTGTTCGATCCAGGATCGGCTGCCACCAGCACTTCAACGTTTGACTTCGTAGTAGTAGGCTTGATAGCGTCCATCGATCGCGAAACTGCCATCGGCTCCGATCGGAACACTCTGTTCGGTGGGAATACCATAACCATCGAGCGGCTTGACGCTGGCGGGGATTGAACCGGAGAGAAGCAGAGTGGCTTCCACCGGTTCCATTAGCAGCGGCGGACCGCCGACTTGCAGCAACTTCGACCAGTCCGCATTGAACTCCGCGCCGGTTTGCTTGTCGCGAGCCAGCGCAGTAATCAGGATTCGCCGCGAGTCAGCCAGCGGCTCGTTATCCAGAGGCGTGAAGATCAGCGAGACGAACGGCGTCTTGATCGCCGCTTGCACGCTCGGCAGTTTCACTGGCTGACCGCCGACGAAGCCGATGATGGCCTGAGTCTTCTCGGAGCGGACTTCGACGCGCCGGTCGCCATATCGCCACTGCAACTCGTTGGTGGTGGACTTCAGTACCTTGGCCGCTCTGTCGTGATAGGGAGCCAAGTCCGCAGTTGTGGTGTGCGACTCCTTGACGAAGCCGATCGTGACCTTTCCAATCGCCAACGTGGCCGGCGATGTCGTCAAACGCCCGGTCAACTCCTTCACGTCCCAGCCCTCCGTTGACAGAGCTTGACCGAGGACGTCCTTGCCCGCAAAGACATCCGCTTTACTGAGTTCGCGTGCCGCGACGACATCACCCTCGCGAATGTGGTTGTTGTGAATCGCAAACGCCAAGGCTGGAAACTGCCCGATGTAGTGCGGTGTCTCGGTGACGTACTTCCGCAACGAAGGCCAGCCGTCACCCATGTGCGGCGAGTTGCAGGCGAAGTGATAGACCGCGTCCCAACCTTGCAGCCCCATGCCATAAAACGCGTACAGCGGCGCTGCCTCGGCTTTATAAGGCGACGGCGGCAGCATACTCCACTCGCTCACACAAAACGGTTTGTTCTCGACTTGAAACATCCCCAGGCTCAGCAGACCGCGGCCCGGCTGGGCGAGATGCGTCGACGCGATCACATCGCCCTCGGTAATGACATGCCCGCCAGCTCCGCCGCCGAAGTAGTTATGCCGATCGATCATGCCACACGCGGAATCCGCGACCAGATTCGCCATGCTGGCCGCCGGTCCGCCGGACTGCCAAGCCGTTGTCACCGTCACGGCGTGAAAGCCCAGATCGCGCACTTCGCGTTCGCGGCGCGTGTAATAGTCTCGTTGCAGCTTCGTCAGGAACTCGATGTAATCGCCGGCCCGTCTTTCCTGCCCTTTGAATTCATGCAGCGGCCCATCGCTGCCCCAATGGTAAGCGGCCATCAAGCCGAGTTCGCCCGCCTCCCACTTGTCGTCGCGATCCCAGCGATTCATCCACGCGCGAGCTACCTCGGCTTGCGTCTGATACTTCGCTTTGACGAACTCGAAAAACTCGCGGCGCATCTTGCTGGCCTGTAACGGATACTCGCCACTCCGCAAGCCATTGAGCGTATGAAAGAACAGGTTGCTCTCATTCTGGAATTCGAGCACCGCCAAGGCTGGATCATCTTTGTAATGTAAGCCCGTGTACGGATTCTTGTGATTTAGCAACCGGTCGAAGTAACGCAACGCGATGTCTTGCAGGTCGCGATCCAAATTGATGAAGTCGTTGACGACGATCGCTTGACGATTGCCGTCGTGCTGCTTGTCGGCTTGATCCAACTCGGCGAAGCGGGCCGCGTCATAGCCGTCGTGTTTTTGGAGGAAAGGCCCATGATGCGGGTAGATCACAGACCAGGTGGTGTAGATACCTTGTTCTTTCAAGGCCGCGAACCAGCGATCGTAGTGATCCAATCGCCGCGGATCGAACTCGCCACGAGCATCCAGCAGCCCGACGGCATCGATCAGCGTGTGCTGCCGAACTAGGTTGATCCCGTGCTTGCGATACCACTTGGCGGCGACCTGCATCTGGTCTGCGTTCATATCGCCGGGCGAAGCATTGATCCCCCAGAATTTGCTGGGTTGCGCCGCCCGCTCGAACCGCAAGCGGTCTGCGTCGGCCTTGAGAAAGCCATGTCTTCCCGCAGGCGCTTCGATCAGCTGGCTGATGTCGATCACCGACTCGGCCGCAAATGGATCTTCATCCAAGACGACGGGGAACCAGTCACTTGGCCCGGCGACTTGCGGTTGTGCGGATGGCTTCTGCGTTCCCGAAGGAACCCAGCGTTCCGTGGTGAAGCAAAAACAATCGATCGCACCGTGATTCTGTGGACCGGAGTCCATGCGAAACTCGATGCGATGCTCACCAGCCTCCAGCTTCAACGTTCCCACGCCTACCCAGGCAATAAATCGCAGGTCTGGTTTGTTGTCATTCGCGATGTTCATTGCACCGCGTTGGTTCTGGTCGAGCGCGATCTTTTGCCACTCGCCACTGTCCATGCGATACGCCAGCGATGCCTGGACGTGATTCGCCCGGAGCCAAAACTTGTAGTCGCCCGCGTTTTCCGCCTTAAACTCGTAAGTCGCCAGTCCCGGCTTACCTGCGTCGAAGTGCGACAGCCATTCGTTGCCGGACAAGACATCCTTCTTCACGCCGTCATACCAACCATGACGCGTGATCTGCTTGGTCTTGGCGTCTTCGCCTTCGATACAGATCGAGTCGGCGAAACAAGTCGCGACGGAGGCCGCCAGAAGCAGCCCTGATAGAAATAGGATTGTCGTTTTCATTTTACGATTCCGACTGTTCTTGCAGCCGACGAAACATGTGCTTGATGTTCTTCGCTCCACGGATCGCGACGTAGACCGTCACCACCAGATACCAACTCACGGCGGACACGCTGAGGCTTAACCAAAACCAGTGTTGCATGATCTATGTTTCTTTCATTCTGCCGATGAGGCGCGCGGCTGCGGCTTCAACAGCGAGCCGATCACCATCGCCAGCGCGGCCACGACATACGCCGCGATGCCCGAGTAATACGGGCCGATCTGCTTGGCGAAGCCCGCCGTCGACGGCAGTTGTTCCAACACCAAGAATCCCGATGGGAAAATCGCTCCGCAGAAAATCGCGGCGGCGGCTCCCCAACTATTGGCTCGCCGCCAGTAACAGCAGGCGACGAGCAGTACCGAAATGCTTGCCAGATAGATCGTGCCCGTCACCGCGAGGTAATCCCAGAGATTGCCCTTGAGTGGATACCACAATCCGTACAGCAGCAGGAACATACCAATGACCGCGATGATGCAGCGGTTCACCAGCAGCCCGCGCGGCTCCGACCAACGTCCCTTATGAAACGGCGCGAGGATGTCGTTGTAGATCACGCTGCCCCAAGTCAGCATGTAACTCGAATCGGTCGACATGTCCGCCGCCACCATCGCCGCGACCAGCAAACCGGTCAGACCGATTGGCACGAAGCTGTTGAGAAACAGCGGCATGGCGTACAGCGACGGGTCCTTAGCCATCTCTGGCGAGAGGTGTGCATAGTCGCTGGGTGTGAGCGTCGCCAGCGCGGCGATGCCCCACAGGCCGGGAATCAGGAACCGGCACACAAAGAAGAATGACGTCCGTGTGTAGACCTGCCGGCCCGTCTTGGAATCCTTTGCCGACAGCAGTCGAGCGATCGTCGTCTGCCACGTCAGCACCGCCGCCGCTTGCAGCAGTCCTTGGAAGATTACATACGGCCAACCCATGTCTTGGTTGAGCAGCGGATTGAAGCCGCCCGCGCCGTGATGCTGCTCGACGGTTTCCACGAGCTTCGTCCAGCCGATGTCTTTGAAGATCAGCAACGACA
>CAUJKL010000792.1 GCA_963204995.1 Planctomycetota bacterium
CAGGCTTGGGTGTTTGCGGAAGGAACCGCGAGGTCGGTGCGACGCGAATACTTGACCTTCGAGCGAGCCGGGCGCGTTGCATTCGTCAAGCGAGGTCAAGATGGCGGTGACTTGCGCGCCGGAGAAGCGGTTCGCGCCGGCGAAGTTCTCGCGCGGCTCGATCGGCGGCAGTACGAAAGCGAGATAGATTCCGCGGCCGCGTCGCTCGCGGAAGCTCAAACGCAAACCGAAGTTGCTCAAACCGATATCACCCAGGGCGAGACGCAATACGAACTGGCGGTTGCCAAGTTCGGCCGCTCGAAGCAATTACTCGACGAACGGGCGACTTCGCAGGCCGAGTACGAAGAGGCCGAAGCCAACATGAAGAATGCCGAGTCGGCCAAGAACGCTGCCGTCGTCAAAAAGCGGGCGCTCGAAGCCGGCGTGACGGCGGCTGCGGCTCGGCTGCGGCAAGCCAATCTCTCGTTGGAAGAAACCGAGATCACGTCGCCGATCGACGGCATTATCGCTTATCTGAACATCGAAGAAGGCTACTACTTCCAGCAGAGCAATATTCGCACGACCAGCGAGTCGGACGCCTTGCAGACCGTGCCAATGGTGGTCATCGATCCGTCAGCATTTGAGGTCACCGTCGATATTCCGTCGTACGAAGCGGGCCGCGTGCAAGTCGGACAGGAGGTGATGCTGATTCCTGGTGGCACGTCGGCAACCGAGGCCTTCCGTACCGGCAACGGTTCGGCGAGCAGTACGTCGATCGCTGGTCCGCAGTTTCAAACAACTGTCTCCTGGCAAGCCAAGGGAACGATCTTTTCGATCAATCCGGCGGTGAATCCGGGCGGACGAAGTGTGCAGCTCAAGATTCGCTCGACCACCGATGCCGAGCATCTTCGCGACGGGATGTTCGTTGCCTGCTGGATCGGAGTCGATGCGAAGCAAGACGCGATCGTTGCTCCGTTCGACGCATTCCTGTTTGAGGAGAGTCGGCCGTACGTATTTGTCGCCGATGTGGCGAGTGAGTCGAGCGACAGCGGAGTGGCTCGTCGCGTAGACGTGCAAGTTGGGATCGAGAGCCTGTCGAGTCGCGAGATCTTAGCAGGAGTTCAGGCCGGCGATCGGCTGGTGACCGACGGGCGATATCGATTAGTCGACGGAGCGCCCGTGAAGTTTGTTGACAATTGAAATGAAACGTCGCGCACCGCGACATGAAAGGTTAGACGATGAAGACACTTACCAGAACGAAAAAGACGACGTTGCCGTTTAAGGCCGCTAATGATCCGCCGCCGACCGTCCACGTGAAGCTCACGTTGATTGATGGCTCCGAGCAAACTTACGAACTGCAACCACGACCGGGGACGGAGTTCAACGTGGGGACGCGCATCGACAAACTGCTGCATCAAACGAATATCGCGTTGGCGCTGGAAGACCGCCTGGTGATCATTCCGACACATCAGATCCGCTCGATCGAAGTCTCGCCCCTTTTGACCAAGCTGCCGGACCACGTCGTGGCCAATGTCAGACGGATCTCTTGACGTGGGGTAAGCTTCCAGCTTGCCATCCAAGATCAATCAGGCGAACAAACTGGAAGCTTGTTGCCACGACAGATCAACAAGACTAACCAGCCACAACTACGCCTTGATCGTGGACACGCCGTACGGCTCGAACAACGGATCACGAGTAACCAATGTCAACCCCTCGCAGAACGCCTGAGACACGAGTATCCGGTCGAACGGATCGCGGTGATGTAGCGGCAATGATTGGTAGTGCTGAATGTGATCGAGTGACAATGGCAAGAATTCGTACCCAGCCTGTTCGACTAGTTCGAAGAACTGAGGTGGAAGGGTGAGTTTTCCTATGTTTGACTTGATCGCAAGTTCCCACGCCGTCGTCACGCTGACAAAGACCTCATTGTCTGAATCATCCAATGCCTTGCGTGCGGCCTCGTTCAACAGCGTTGAAGACACCGTCGCCCACAGCAGCACGTGTGCATCAACCAGCAGGCGCATCGTCGCTAGCCCTTTATGCCAAGAGCTCGAGCCTCGTCGTCCGGCCAGTCGCCTAGGTCATCCGGAATTGTCATTTGGCCTGCGAAAATATCCAGACGCCGGGAGCAAGCTGGCTTGGCAATCGGAACGATCTTGGCGACGGCAGTTCCATCTCGACCAACAAACAATGCCTCGCCGGTTCGTGTCACTTCGTTTACGACCGACTGCAAGTCCGTATCTGTGATGTTGTGAACTTTCATGCTTTGGCTCCTCGGGTGACATTCCTTGGATTCTACATCGGCGGAGCTAAAGGAACAATTTGAACGCAAGACAACTTTTACACCTTACACAAGCTCACGCCATGAACAGACAACACGATTATGACCAATAACCACGACATCGTTCCAGACGAAGCCAATGCTTCGGTTCTGGCGAAATTCTTCATCCTGCAGCCAACGTTCGGTCTGTTGCTGACGGTGTTGATTATCGCCGCGGGGTTTATCGCTTACACGTCGCTCGTGAAAGAGTCGTTGCCCGACTTGGAGATTCCGCAAGCGACCGTGTCGACCTTCTGGCCAGGTGCCGATCCGCAGACGATCGAGCAGGAAGTAACCGAGAAGATCGAGAAGGAACTCGTCACGCTCAAGGGAGTCAAGAAGACGAGCAGCGCGTCGTTCGATTCTTACTCGCTGATCGCCGTCGAATTTGTGGCGGAAGCGAAGTTGACTGAGTCGATGCAACTGCTGCGGTCCAAGATCAGCGATGCCGAAGCAGAATTGCCGCGCGAAGTCGAAACGCCAACCGTCACGCAGGTCAGCGTCGATGATCGCCCGATCATCAGCATCGCGCTGTACGGCGATGTCAACGCAGCGATGCTCAGCCGGACGGCTCAGGAATTGGAAGACCGGCTCGAACGCGTGCAGGGAATCAACGAAGTCAAAATCGGCGGTCTGCGTCAGGAAGTGATTCGCATCCAACTGATTCCCGAGCGACTGGTGTCGTTGGGCATTTCCCCGACCGTCGTGCGAGCCGCGATTCAATCGGCCAATCGCGACATGCCGTGGGGCGAGATCGATAGCGATCAACTCGGCGGAACAACGCGGTTATACGGGCGGTTTCGCGACCTGGACGATCTCAGCAAGTTACCCATCACGCGTTTGGATGGAGCGGGTGGACGGGTCGTGCGTCTGGAAGAGATCGCCGAGATTCAGCGTGACTTGGAACGTGAAACGACGCGGGCGTTTATTAGCTTCGACGGCGGCGAATTCAATCGTTCGATTGATATTTCACTCACCAAGGTTCCCGGTGCCGATACGCTCAAGGCGATCGAGAACGCCAAGATCGAGTTGATCGCCGCGCGAGCCGAAGCGAACTGGCCGCACGGTTTGGAGTACCGCATCACGAGTGACCAGTCCGACAAAATCTGGGAGTCGCTGCTCCGCGTCTTCAACAACGGCTGGCAAGCGATGCTGTGTGTGTTCGTCATCTTGCTGTTCATGCTGACGTGGCGCGAGGCGTTGATTGCAGGCTTGTCCATTCCGCTGACCTTTCTCGGGGCGATGGCCGCCGTGTGGATGCTGGGCTATACGCTAAACGAGATGGTGCTGATCGGCATGGTGCTCGCACTCGGGCTGTTGGTCGACGTCTTCATCCTGATGATGGAAGGGATGCATGAAGGGATTTATGTCGAAGGCCGCACGTTCGGTCAGGCCGCGTTGGCGACCGTTCGCCGCTTCGCATTGCCGGCCTTTGCTGGCCAGATGACGACGATTCTGGCGATGGCTCCGTTGTTGGCGATTAGCGGCACGTCAGGAAAATTCATTCGCATCTTGCCAGTAACGACGATCTGCTGTTTGGTAGTTAGCTTCGTGGTGGCTTTGTTGATCGATGTTCCGTTGTCTCGCTACTTGCTGGGCCGCAAAGAAGGAGAGGGCGATAAGAAGACAGCGATGGATCGGTTCTCGCTCTGGCTGACCGAACGTCTCGGACGATTGAGCCTGCGTTACATCGTGGGCAATAAGCCGGTCGCCGCGACGTGGGTGGTGGGAGCCTTGAGCTTGTTTGTCGTCGCAGCAGGTGCGTTCGCAACGCTGCCAATGGAAATGTACAGCGAACGGGATGGACGAAACTTGGGCGTGACGATCGAACTCCCAGCCGGGACGACGTTGGACACATCGCAGCAATGTGCCGATCTGGTTGGCGAGTTGCTGCGTGGCAAGGACTACCTCGAAAGCACCGTAAAACTCGTCGGCCAGAAGAGCCCGATGTCGACCGGTTCGCTGACCGATGCGCTGGCTCCCTCGCAAGGCGACTACCTGGTCGGCTTCTCAAGCGTATTCAAGCCGCGCGATCAACGGGAGTTTCCGGCGTACGAATACGTCGACACGCTGCGCGCCGAGATCATGACGGCGGTTGATGCCCGCTTCCCCGGCGCCCAACTCATCCTGGCAGCCGAGACTGGAAAACCGGAGGCGGGCGATCCGGTGCAATTCGAACTGGTCGGCAACGAGATGGAGACGCTGCGCGAGTTGTCCGATCAGGTCCAGCTCGCGCTCTCGAAAGTCAGCGGTACGGTCGATGTGCGAGACAACATGGGCAACATGCAAGTCGACATTCGCTTGGAGCCGAAACGCGAAGCGCTGGACTTCTACAACATCTCGCATGAAGAACTCGCCAGTCAGATCCGGTTCGCGATGGGCGACCAGGAGATCGGCAAGTTCGCGGTCGGCGGCGTGAAAGATGATCTGGAGATTCGGATGGGAACGGCGTGGCCCAGCCGCGGCGGGGCACTCGGCGGGCCAACGCAAATGGAAGAACTGATGACCGTGCGAGCGTTTCAACCCAACGGCGAGACGATTCCCGTGATGTCGGTGGTTCAGGCTCACATGGGCACGTCGCCGCTCTCGATCACTCGCCAAAACGGCCAGCGGTCGATCGTCGTGTCGAGCAAAGTCGCTGATCGCGCTGCTTCAACCATCGTCGATGAAGTGACTCCCGCACTGGAAGAACTACAAAAGACTTGGCCTTCCGGCTATTCGTTCCGTGTTGCCGGCGAAGCACAGGAAGCGGCGGAGACCTTCGGCTCGACGGGCCAAGCGATGGTCGTCGCCCTGTTCATGGTGTTCGCGTTGCTGGTGCTGTTGTTCCGCTCGTTCAGGCAACCGTTCATCATCGTACTGACGATCCCGCTGGCGATGATCGGCACCTTCGGCGGCTTCTATCTACTCGGCATGTCGTTCTCCTTCACCGCGATGATCGGCATTGTGTCGCTGGTCGGCATCGTCGTGAACGACGCCATCGTGATGGTCGAAACGATGAACGAGTATCTGCGCCGCGGAACATCCGTAAAGGAATCCGCCGCGCGCGGCGGGGCCGACCGGTTGCGGCCGATCGTCAGCACGAGCCTGACAACCACGATCGGTCTGATCCCGCTCATGCTGAGCGATCCAATGTGGGAGCCTCTGTGCCTGGCCATCATCTTCGGGCTGATGGCCTCGACGTGTTTCTCCCTGGCCATCGTTCCTGCATTGTTCGTGTTGTTGACACGGAAAGAACCGAGGGCAATTGGCATATGATTTCTTTGGAGTGCGGCGCCTTGTCGCCGCTTTGGAATTGTCCCCCGCGATGGAAACCGGTTCGCAGTGTCAGCGGTGGTTGGTGCAAGGACGTTTCGAAAGTGCTTCGCACAAAATGTGAAAGCGGTGACGAGTCACCGCAGTCCAAATGTGACCGCCGGAAAGTTTATGGATGAATGTTAAATACAGACCGCAGCCAACATCACAACGTTCGCGACGTGTACTGGCCTGGAGAGACGTTGTCCGTTTGTTCGTCAGTTGGATGATCTTCGAGAACTCCGCCTACGGACAAAGCTCTATGGCGAACTCGCCGCCCCGGCGATTGCCACCGACTGCCCCGATGTACTCGACTCCCTACGAGCCCGAGCAACTGCCCGACGCGATCTGGATTCAGGAGCCGCGCGAATACGCCGAGCCCACGGTTTCCACCACGCATCGCCCGCCGCCTGCCGGAGGCGGAATGATGGGAATGGGAGGCGGTGGCGGCAAGTCGCCGGCTCGCTATGGCATCATGTGGCAGCCGGACGTAGCGGTCGAAGGCCAGGCGACGAACTTCGGACTGCTCCAGCACGATCTGCGGCTCATGGCTCCCGTGTGGATGTCCGATCCGCATATCGTGACGGCGACCGGCAGTGCGCGCTTGGATTTGATCAACACCGACGCCGTATTGCCGGACAGCGGGCGGGCGTTTCCGTCGGAGCTTTGGAACATTAGTCCGGCCTGAACTACATCCGGCGCTATGACAATGGACGCACAGGCGGCGTAAACTTGAACATCGGATCAAGCAGCGACCAGCCGTTCGGTGCCGCCCGTGACATCAACTTCGGAGCCGTGGCCTTTCTTCGCATCCCGCATCGGGAACGCAACGCCTGGAACCTCGTCCTCGCCTACGCACCGCTTTCGCAGATTGCGTTTCCGATTCCGATGGCTTCGTATCACTGGCAGCCTTCGGACGCGTTCAGCATGAACATTGGCCTGCCGCTGCAAATGACTTACCGACCAACGGATCAATGGACATTCGCCTTGTCGTACATGCTCTTGACGACCGTCCACGCTCAAGCGACATATCAATTCAACGAACAGTGGCGAACCTATGGTACGTTCGACTGGCAGAATCAGAGTTGGTTCCTAGACGATCGGCCAGATGCCCAGGAACGCCTGTTCTCCTACGACAAACGATTTAGCGTGGGATTGCAGGGAACCGTGATGAAGCACCTCGCCGTCGACTTATCCACCGGCTACCTCTTCGATCGTTTTTACTTCACGGGCAAAAACTACGGCGACAAGAACCATGACCGGATCGATATTGGTGCTGGGCTATTCATATCGGCCCAAGCGGGACTGGTCTGGTAGCCGCAATGCCTGGCTTCACGATGACCACAACAACTTAGGCACGACATGAACGCGACCGCCACAACGCCATCCACCGTCTTTCGCACCGTCGATATCACGAAGACATACCAAATGGGTGAGGTGAAAGTTCATGCCCTGCGTGGTGTGAGCCTGGAACTTTACGACCACGAGTTTGTCGTCCTTCTCGGAGCGTCTGGCAGTGGCAAGTCCACGCTGTTGAACATCCTGGGCGGACTCGACGTGCCGACGTCTGGCACCGTTCACTACCTCGACGAAGAATTGACCGCGAGCAATGACGCAGAACTGACACAGGATCGACGCAAAAATGTGGGCTTCGTGTTTCAGTTCTACATCATTGCTCGCCGTGATCTTGCCGGGAGATCCGGCCATCCTGGATGCGCGCGCTCGCGCCGAAGCGACGGCACGGGTGCAGGCGGCTGAAGCGACTCTCCAACGTTCCGAATCGAATTCCGAGCAAGCGAATATCAAGCATGAGCTAAACACGTCCAAGTACGAACGCGCGAAGGATTTGAAGGAAAAACGAGTCGTATCGGACGATGAATTCGATACGACCAAAGCGGACTATCTGGCGAGCGCACAAGCCATCAAGACGGCCAAGTTCGATACCGAGATCGCGCGGTTCGAATGGGAAATGGCGCGTGCCGCAGTTAGCCAGTTTACAAACGAGCGAGGCGAGTCGTCCGTCGAGCCGTTTGAAATTCACGCACCGGTCGCCGGAAAGATTCTCCGTGTGTTTCAAGAGAGCTCAACCGTCGTTACCGTGGGAGCACCGCTGCTGGAGTTGGGCGACCCTCAGAAACTCGAAGTCGAAATCGACGTCCTCTCGACCGACGCGGTACGCATCAAACCGGGTGCCGAGTTGACGATCGAGCATTGGGGCGGCAAGTCGCCCTTGCAGGGCAACGTCCGCGTGATCGAGCCCGCGGCCTTTACGAAGGTGTCGTCGTTGGGTGTGGAAGAACAACGCGTCAACATTATCGCTGACTTCAGCGAGTCGGCCGATGGCAACTCGACGCTCGGAGATGGCTATCGCGTCGAGGCGCGGATCACGATCGACGAACTTCCGCACACCCTGCTGATACCCAATAGCGCCCTGTTCCGGCACCAGCGCGAGTGGCACGTCTTGAAGATTGTGGATGACAAAGCAACATTGCAGCGAGTCGCAATCGGCTTACAAAACGAATCGCACTCGCAAGTCACCCAGGGCCTGGCGCAAGGCGATCAAGTCATCGTCTACCCGAGCGGCGACCTTAGCCCCGGCACAAGAGTGCGGTTGGTAAGCGGCGGTGCCGTCGTTACTCCACCGGCCCGACCCAGCGAGTAATTGAATGAAAGTGAATAGTAAATCAAGCGAATTCGAAGAGCAAGCAAATGACCTGCGTGCATGTCGCGGCCATCGAGTTGTGTGTCGCAGCCTTCGCGCTATTGCTCGCCAAATTGTGGCCGGGTGTGCTGGTACTCGTGGTTGGTATCAACGGCTCCTGGAAGCTTTTCTTCACCCTGCAAATAGTCCTTGCCGCTGTGGATTGGTACTTCAAGCAGAAAGAGACGAAACAAAACCTGCCAGATCGGATGCGAGAAAATTCTGCACGCAATAGCAACTTTGGCGCACCCGAGGCCCACCCCGCCCGTTTTACGCAAAGGGCGGGGCGTTGCCGCATCAAGGCAAGGCCCCGCCATGCGTGGAGTTTACAAAATCGCTGGTCACTGTGGTTTTTCGTCACTCATTCCATCTAAGACCGCGTCGACATTGGTAGATGTATCAGGCTGCCCTTCAGGAGGAGCAGTACGGCTACTTCGCCCACCACCACAGCCTGTCGTTGCAGACAGCGAAACTATCAACAGAGTCAATAAAGCAAGATTTCGCACGAATCATTCTCCTTAGAGTTCAGGAACCGTTTCATTGTCTTGAATACCATTGAGTTTCGCCCAGATGTGCCACTGGATCGTTTCGGTCGCCGATCGAACGGCTCCGTCTGTCAACACGACTTGGGCAATGCCAGGATGCCGGCTGTCGGCACCAGGCCATTCGGAGTTGATACCGTAAGCGGCAATAAAAGTGGGGGAAAATGCATGGGGCGAGCCAGCTGTCCACCACGCAGCGGCAGAGCTCGGACTCGTTGAATTGGGGCGAGTGTAGATTCCGGATTCACAGCAGGTTCCATTCACACCGGTCCACACAAAGGCTGAGCGGAATACTCGCTCGCCGTTGACGTTCGCCCGGGGCTGCCCCGTACCGCACGTCCGGATACCACCCCACTTCTGCCCAACACTTGTAACTTCGGCAAACGCCACGGTGTTGGAAGTGCCATCGGTCACCGACGAAAAGTTATTGTACTTGGTGATCGTAAATAGCCCGCTCATATCGATCGTGCGATTTTGACCTTGGTAAGCGCCTCCGCTCCAAGTCTGCCCGTTGATTACGGCCGAGGTCCACCAATGGTAGCCTTCGGACGCTGCGTAATTCGTATAGGCGAGATTGCGGGTATCGTTGGCCAGATTCAAACCCAGCGCGCTGGGACATTGAAACGCTGGGAGTTGTGTCGAGCAGACGGGTTGTGGCTGGCCGTTGGCACCGATGTAGATGGGCAGATTTTTGTTGGTCGAATCATACAGCGGTTGTTGCTCGATGAAGGGCAATATCATGAATGCCCACGAGTAGTGGTAAGGGCGGTTTGACGGACTTGCCGCCGTCGGAGTACCGACCGTTCCATTCAGGATGCCCGTTGGCGGAAACGACTTGTACGTATCGTGATAATTATGCAACGCCAAGCCAATTTGTTTCAGGTTATTACCACATTGCATTCGGCGAGCCGCCTCGCGCGCCGACTGGACCGCCGGCAGCAACAACGCGACCAGTATTCCAATGATGGCAATCACCACCAACAGCTCTACAAGCGTAAATCCCCGAGATCTTCTTCTGAGTGAGTGCAGCATAGTTCTAGCTCCGTTGAGAAAAATGAGGAAAAAGCGGTGGGCGACTCGATCCGCCACAGAGCGGCTTATCTTATTGTGGTTGATCCGCAACTGTCAACCTTTTTGTAAGAAAAGAAGCGCTCGTTGGCGCAAGGTCGTAAGCTCTTCAGTTCCTGATCAGTAAGAAGGGTAAGAAGCACGTTGACTCGACCAACCCGATTAGAATCTTGTCGAGTCGAAACGCTTCGTGAAGGATCTTCTCGAAGGCCACCAAATCACCTTCCTGGCGAAACATCTTCGTGCCAAAGTTCACGCGGTTCAGGACGTGATCGAGCCCTCTCGCTTCGTCTGCTCGAGGCGGTCTTTCAACGTCATTGAGCGGCACGCCACGCGATCGGAAAGGAGAAATGTGACTCATGTGATTTCTCCCAACGTGCCACCCAACTACCTCACCACTGCCCAGCCAGCAGCCGCGCGCAGAGTGCCAGTTTCTCGCGCGCGTCGTGCAAGTCGCGGAGTTCGCGGGGGAAGTACGACACGAGATCCTTGTCCGTCACTGAGGCGGCCACGTCATCGACTTGTTTTCCGAGCGCCGGGAGTGCCTCCGCCGGTGAAACCGACTTGGCAGCAGCTTCCATCGAGTTGAGCAGAGTCTGCACTTGCTTCTCATACTTTTCGCTCATCGCCAGCGCCTCCGTAGCGCTCGCGTCCTCTTCCTCGAAGCCGGGGGCGGCCAGTAGGTTGCCCTCGGTCTCACTCCCGCTGGAAAGCGATAGGTCGTCGAACCACGCGGCACCCTGAGGCTGATGGAATTCCAGCAGTACTATGGCCGTCTTCACCGGGCGGGTGGGCTCCACGCGAATGCTCTTCTCCTCCCAATCATGAGTACCGGGCGAGAAGGGCACGGTATGCACCTCGGGCCACTGGCCGTCCTGATAGTCCAGATAAAGGTGCAGGCAGTAGGCATGGCCTTCGCGGGCGTCGAAGTGGTGACGGCGCGCGGCCGGAGTGTCGAGGACGACCTTCTCGGAAGAGGCAACTTCCTGGGCCTTGCTGAAAGCGCGCACCACGATGGGCTGGGGGACGGTCTGATTCAGCGAGATGAGGGCAAATCAAATGGGTCAGGCAAATCAAATGGGTCAAACCTCTTTGTTTTGATTATCTTCCGGTAATGGTCGCACTCTTGGCCGCCCCCGTGGTCGCATCGTTGACTCAAGCTCCAGTCGACGAGCAATCGATTCGCGGCGAAGAAACGGGGTCGGGTCTCATTGTGAAATATGAGACCCGACCCCGTTTCCTCCATTATTCGCTCGACACGATACCCACTCGCCACGGTTTGTCTCCCGAAAATGCAGACTTTCTCTACGAGATTCGCGACCTCCTCTTTGGCTTTGGCTTACGACCGAGTAACCGAGCGATCTTCACGATTCAAGAGGACACAGTTCACGTGCTCACGGTGCATCGCAGCGCACAAGATACACTTCGTGCCGAGGACATCGCCTTCGATCCCAATGAGTAATCATTCGGCTTTGCCACCGCATCAATCGCCACACCGAGTACATCGCTTGGGGGCGGATAAAACGACGACTAATGCACGCGGGTGGCGTTCCACTCGCGCTTCATGGGAGTCCCACCGCGCCCTGGCCCCACGTCAGTCCCTTTGATCGAGTCACCCTCTACAATGCCTTCGTATTTAGTCGTCCGATCGTTACCGCCCGTTTTCGAATTTATGACGAATGTGATGCGCCCATCCTTGAACTCTCCCGACGCTATCTCGGCATCGGGTATCTTGATTTGACCGAATTGTCCTCCAAATAGTGTCCCTTCGAGTTTTCCGTTCTTGAGCGTTAGCTTAAGTCGGCGTTCCACCGAATTGCCTCCGGTAGCACTTCGCTGTGACCATTTCCATTCACCATCAAGCGACTTCGGTTCTCCAGCCTCGTTCGCGGAAACTTTAGGTTTCTCGTCCGTCTTCGCATCGCTCTCAGGCAAGATCGCGCTTGCATTGCCGTAGAACTCTCCCAGAGGTCGATATCCAAGTTTCGCCATCAAATCATCCCAGTTGGCCGGCAGTTTGATTTCGATAGTGGCAGAATTACCGCCAGGCATGGTCTGCACCTTGTTTCTATCCGCGTCACCCGTCACAAGAATCGGCGTCATACCGACCTTCATCACCGGAATCGTGAAAATCTTTTCCTGCCCGGGAACCTTCGCCATCCACGGAGGAGGAGCCGTTAGTTCGCCGCCTTCATTCTGAATGATCTTTTTGACGTGCATGTCCATGGTGTAGCTGGCGGGAAAGGCACTGCCGGGGTTGGCCCAAAAGTTGGCATAGGCGCGCTCATACGCCGGTCGCCGTGCCGTCGCCACCAGGGCCTCTTCCAACTTTTCCTTCGTCGGATAAGTCCGGGCGAGGTCGCGCGCGACATACTCGGTGATGAGCATGGTCCGGTCCGGGAGGCGTGGCCCGCTTCCCGTTGCAAACTGGCCTTTCTCCACGGCGTCCCATGCCATCATTTCCATGATCTTCTTCCCGTCGTGCGATGCCGGGGTCAGGTTGTTACCCCACATCAGCGCGGACGCCGCAGTCAACGTGCTTTGGTTCAGATCAAAGCCTTTTTGCACGTGGTAGGGCTGCCACCCAATCTTGAGGCAGGCCGCTTCGTCTTCCGCCAAACTCCACGGCATGAGATACCCGAAGCTCCCCATGCGGTCCTGCTTGATGTAGTAGCCGCCGAGATTCATCATCGCCAGATTGATAAACCGTCCGAGCGATGCGTTGCGCGGCTCGTTAATCTGACCTTGTGCCGCATCGAAGCCTAGTTGTCGTGCGATCGGGCCGTTGATCCAGCAGAACGGCGTCCACGCGTGCGTACTCGCGAGCGTCCGGCGATAGTTTCCGTCCGCCAGCGCCTTGGTATACGCCATCAACACCGGCATGTACTCCGGCGGACATCCCGCCATCGCGCCGTTGACCGCGACGTGCCAGACCAACGTCTCACGGTACGCGATCGGCAACACTCCGACGACTGCGTCCCACGGCTGGTCCGTGTACTTCAAGAACTCCTCGACCCGTTCCACTGTGGGCGGGATGATCGGCAGGCCGTCCGACCATCGTTGCTCGGTGAAGAACAGGTTGACACCTTCGAGCGTGCCCGCGAACACCCTATCCTTGGGCCCGCCGATGACCGCCTTGCTTCGCTCCGCGACTTCGTCGGCAGTGATCGGTTTCGTTAGCGCTTCAACGATCTGAGGCCACACAACCTCCCGAGTATTGCGAGCGAGCTCCTCCGGCGTGTGAGCCGAGAACGCCCCGGGATACGTCGCCGCACGCGGCGCCGGCACGCCGTGGTTGACGGCCGTCGAATAGACTTGGTTCACGAAGGTCGGTGCGGCCACGGTGACCGCGGGAATGCCGAGGTATTCCGCGGCGATGCTCGACCCGGTCTCCTTCGGCGTGCAGAGCCCACAGCCGCCGTTGCCGGAAATTACCGCTTGCACGCCCATGTCTTTGAGTTTCTGTTGGAATTCGTCTTTCGACTGGCGCCGAACACCTGGGCCGGGATACGGACCCGCGGACCCGATTTCATTCAGCAAGATCACTTTGGCGGTGGGATAGTTCGCCAGGATCAGCTGCTTGATCTCGGGGTGCGTGATGGTGGCCATGAAGCTTCCTCCCACCACCGCGATCGTTTTGCCGTTCAGCGTCTCGAGGCGCGGAGCCTGTTGGATCATTTGCACCGTCTGCTTGCCCACCGGCGACACGACGGCAAATTTCCCGGGCGGGACCAGCGCCCCCGGAATCAGGCACGCGTCGTCGCATTCGTAGTTAAATACACCTCCTAGTTCGCTCCAGGTCGCCGTTTTCAACTCAGCTGCCGCGCCGCTCGGGCGAACGTCGTCGGCCGTTCCCGGCTTCGCCTTCTCGTCACTGATCGCCAGCTGCATGCTGAGTGCTCCGACCAGCAACAGCATCACCAGCAGAGATTTGTTGAACATGTTCACTTTGTCCTTTCTGACCGCCTAAACGCATGACCTACAGAACAGCTATACCGCTCGCAGTTGGCAATAGCACTTTTGCATCGCACGTGCGGCGGCCTTCCGAGGCCGTCGTGACGCATTCGACGGCCTCGGAGGGCCGTCGTACGATAAGCGTCAACGCCATCGGCGAGCGGTATAGTAGTAAGCAAACCCCGAAGATCGCATGTGGTGTCGCGTCAGGGCCGTTAATTCATGAGAATCGACTAGCTTGTGTCGGGCGAAGAAACGGGGTCGGGTCTCATTGTGAAATATGAGACCCGACCCCGTTTCCTCCACGACCCCGTTACCTCCACACAAGGCAATTTATTCGCTCGACACGATGCCCACTCGCCACGGTCTGTCTCCCGAGAATGCAGACTTTCTTTACGAGATTCGCGAGCTCCTCTTTGGGTTTGGTTCACGACCGAGTTACCGAGCGATCTTCACGATTCAAGAGGACACAGTTCACGTGCTCACGGTGCATCGCAGCGCACAAGATACACTTCGTGCCGAGGACATCGCCTTCGATCCCAATGAGTAATCATTCGGCTTTGCCACAGCATCGATCGCCACACTGGGTACATCGCTTGGTGGCGGATAACACGGGACAGATCTAGATATTATAAATTGGACCTGTCCTGTTTCCTCCGCCTGTCCCGTTTTCTCCGCCCCCCGTTTTATCCGCCCGACAACCTGAAACCGCCCCAATAGGTGCTAGCGGCGGTCGGGCTCCTTTGGTTTGGCCTACACACTCCCAAGCAAATCGCTCATACTATCCATCATCTTGAGAAAGGAGACCCACGGATGCTTGAATGGATTCCCGATCACGTCGATCGCTTGTTTGAACTCTACGGGCAACATTTCGCTCGTTTGCGTCAGAACGTCATAGCGACCAACCTTTCGCTTGGCTCGTCGAATCCGGAGAAGACTCGCCTGGAGCGCCTCACACGCTCTGAATTTGAGGCGGTACTAACGGACACCGCGATTGGCAGGGACACGATCCATCTGTGGGTGCTTCGAATCATTCGCGGCCATGAAGATGAGTTTCCTATCCGTCAAGCCGCAGGGTAGCCGTTGATGCTGGGCGTTTGTCCGCCTTGTTCAATTCGGCCCAGCTATTGGTAGTCTCTTCAACGCGACTAGAACATTGTCGTCATCGAGACAAGTTGCTTGGAGACACGCGGTGTAGATCTCGTTTGTTAAGTCGTTGAATTCATCTGGGTCGTCCGGCCAAATCAGCTCGATGCGCAGCCGTTCCGCCAAGGCATTGCAAAGCCGAATGATCACCGCATGTGCATCGGCCGACCGTTCGAGAGAACGCGCAATGCTGACCAGAGTCGGCGTTGCCGTTTGCGGGAAGTCTCTTTGGTAATCACGGTGCCCCGCACTTTTGTGTACGAGTACGAAGTACTCATCAGAGAGCTGGACGCCGCGAATTACCAAATCTGCGTCCAAGGGTCTCGCGAGCTCAAGCTCGGTCTCCGCAGACAAGACAGAGACCACAATCGGAGCGAGTAGTGAATTCCGAAGGTCCCCATCCGCGCTGGCACGTTCGAAGATCTGGAGCAGCGGTCGGTGGGGCAGCGTCTTCGTCGTCCCGTGAACAAGATTGTATGGAACCACCTTACCCGCAACCTCAACCGACTCCGCGTCCCGTTGTCGTTCGTTATAGACGTCCAGGATCGCATCGGCGACTTGTCGTCCCGTCCTCCGTCCCTTGCGGATTCCCAGATCGATGACCTCCCAGCCTTCTATCCGAGTACCATCGATGTGTACCGGTAGTACCGCATCGTCCTTAGCTCGCTCGGCCAAGACCGCTCTAATCGCGCGCCATTCGATCTGGCACCACATCTTCATGTAATGTTCCGAAAAGAAGGGAATCACCAATTCGCTGTCATCTCGATAGATCCGCCTGAGCTTGAGATCCGCATCAATGCCCCGGAGTTCGGGCTCGTACCATTCATCGAAAAACACGCTCTCTCTCGCCAGCTTCTCGGCCAGCCCTAGCGCGACGTTTCTGACAAAACGCCGGTGTTCACCAGGAAAGGACAGGGCAATGGCGAATCGTCGCATGTTACCGCCGGTGTAATTCATGGAGACTGATTTACGTTGCGTGTGTCACATCAGAGTCGAGGCTGCTCGATCGGTCGCGTGTTCTATCTCGCCGAATATACACAAATTCCAGTGAGGCAGTGAGCGTTCTACAGGTTCAGAGTTCGCTGGTGAAGAAACGAAGAAACGGGGTCGGGTCTCATTGTGATATATGAGACCCGACTCCGTTTCCTCTCGTCGACGCTGCCGCGCGGGTGTGACGCGAACATCGAGTCTCATTCACCGAACGGGACAAGCCCGTTGGGGTCTTGGTGTCGTTTCCCTTTGCTACTAACTCACGAGTCTTTGTCTCCAACGAGACGAGTTCGTTGGGGGACAAGAGTCTTACGAAGGAATTCATGCGGAACAGAAACGATATCGTTCTGCTCGACATCGACAGCACCAAACTGAACACCCCAGGTTTGACCCATTTGAATTCTTCAACGTGCCGCCACGCCGGGCGTGCCACTGCTTGCTCGCAAGCAGTGCTGCATGGGAACCGTTTCGCAGGAAGGCACTGCTTCTCCGAAGACTCCGAAGCAGTGGCACGGTTATCCGGACACTAAGCAGGCCCACCCCGCCCTTCGACAAAAGACAATCACGGTGACTATTGCTTCGAGTGCCACTGGCTGTGCCAGTGCCTACCGTCATGGACCGTATTGCAGGCAGACTTCCTCGAAGGCAGAGGCGACAGTGCAGCATTCGTGTTGGTGACGTTAACTCGGAAATGAACTCTTGTGCTTCGGTCGGAAAGCACTGGCATAGCCAGTGGCACACACGTTGCCGCCAGTGCCACCCAGCCGGGAATAAGTGCCGATATCCGGGTGACGTGAGCTTACCGGCTGGGGAAAGAGTGCGATGCAGGTGTGTTGTGACGGGAAATGTGGATTGACGCAACGGCCGTTGGTCGATCGCAAGGACAGCCGAGAGTTTCAATCATCGCGCGCCACTTCGGGAAGACTCACGAACGTCGCACAATTCCCAAGGACTTGCCCAAGTATGTGAACTTTCGCACGCTCACTTCGTAATCCCAACTCTGCGCCGTCCTCAAACACTTTCCACATATCCTTAGGTTCTTCACTCACTCCAATCGCTGTGACGAACTGAGGCCGTTCTGGGCGCTCGTGACCAGGAATGATGAATACTCTCCATGAACTTGAACCGTTCGTAGTCGACTCTGCTACGTACTCGTGCCAGATTTCAATTCGACGACCCAGGTAACGCAGTCGCGCGACTTCCGGTCTGTCTTGCGCGTCAACTTCAAGAGATGGTATCTCGATCTCTCCTAAAAACGTGACAAAGGATTTAAACACTTTGAGCTGATGCAAATATTCAGTTCCGTGCTGTTCAAGATCCGACTTTGATGTTGGCATTGACATTTGAGAGTGCTCGTCGAACGAAGTAACCGCAGCTTAAGATTTCGACCAGGTGTCACTGACACCCGCAAGTACGCATTATCGCGGGTAAACGGGGAGTTGCAAGCATGGCGGCGATCGCGATTTGAGTCGATACAGCCTGTCAAATACTCGCACTCTTCTGGCGGTTACAGGCTTCGCAAAGGAGTTGAAGATTGCGAGCCGTATTACTGCCACCTTTGCTCCACGGAATAATGTGATCGTATTCCAAGTTATCTTGGCTGCCGCATTTCACGCAACGCCCGTCATCGCGACGCCAAACGAAAATACGCACCTCTTCTGGGATGGGCTCACGTTTGCGTCCAGTCGGCTCCGTTGCTCCGCCGTCAAACTTAGCTCGGAGTTTCTCGAATCGACGACGCTCTTTGTCGATGATTTCAAGGATCTCAAGTCGAAGCTCGTCGGCACCCAACCGAGAATGAACGCCCTTCACGCCCCAGATGATTCGACCAAATAAGTAGTGCGATAGATGTCGACAGAAGTGTTCCGTGCTGTAATTGCTGTCCTCCCAACTAAAAACTGCTTGCTCGGCCACAGCATTGTTGAATCGCTGAAGATCCTCGCCGCTAATGGTCACATCGTCGCATTTGATTGTGTCCTGAATTGGATGGTATCTATCGATAAGGTCGTCCAGGTTGGCGACGCTTTCATCGTCAGCATCGCAACCGTATTCGTATAGATGTCCGCAAGGCTCTATCATGACTTAATGGAAATGTCAGCGTCGTCACGCTGCCTCGTCCGCTCCATCATCTCTGAGTTAGTCGCTCATTTGGAAACCCATTGTCAGGTGTAACTGGCACCCATTATCGAGGGTAAACGGGGGATTCGCAAGCATGCCCCTGACACTCAGCGCGCGAACAGTATTGGCGAACAGTATTGGGACGCAGCTCTTTATTCTGAATTCTGACGACCGAATAAATGAGCTGCGTCCCCTGGTTCGTACTTCAAATAAGGTAACAGCACGGGGAGGCAGCTCATTGCACCGCACAATAATGATCCGCGCCGCACCAGATCACTCGACCAACTGCAACGGTGACGGGAACCAAATCTGTCAACCAGTCACCGCTTGAAAGACGCGGCCAACTTTTTGTAGATACGCGACGTCGCCTGCCTCGGCCTTGTTTGCCACCTCGTCTAGCCAACGCACCGTGGCGGGTTCGAGACAGGCTTCGCTGGGGTCGTTCTCGAAGTACACAACTTCCACTTCGACTTCGACAGCGTACTCGCCACGCTGAACCCACCGTTTTCGTTTTTCGCGACGTTCGCTCATCATGCTTTGTCAATCTCGAAAAAACACTGTTACAAGTTTCGCGCGCCGACTCTCCGACATCCACGCCCAGATTACTTCGACCTTACTGCCATCGGCAAGTTCGGTGCGCACAACGACGGATGGAAGCGGCTTACTACGCGGTCGTTCTCGCATGAGTTCTGCATCTTGCAATCCTGCAACAAGCTGCCAAGCCGTGACTTCGCGCTCTTCGCACCGCTCATCAGCGTGCCAGGAAACGACGAACCGATCATCCGCAACCGCCTCACGTATCCTATTGAACAACTTGCCCATAAAGTTGATTCTATCCGGTCGCTCCGTTTCAAACAATATTTGCCACAGCGTGTGGAACGCGCGTCCAGCAATCTTGAGACTTGGACGCGAAGGCTCAGGTGTGCAACAGTCTCGCCCGGCGATATAAACGGTGACGGTGATACGGACCTCGTCTATCACAGCTCAGGGGCGTATCGCCGTGTGCCACTGGCTCTGCCAGTGTCTTCCTTTTTTTGCCATTTGGAGGCCGAACGCGAACTGCTGAGACAATTGGAAACTCCCAGAAGGCACTGGCGGAGCCAGTGGCACGCCGAAGATGAGGCCCCAATGGTATCACTCCCCGCGACCTGCCAAAGGTGACATTGCCACCGGCAACTGCTAGACTCGATGCATCGTTCGCCAGTTCTGGTGTGTCGCATCGACAGGAAGGAGGTTCCAGATGACTTCCTGGATCTTACCGTTTGTTATCTCGGCGGCTTTGCTTGGACAGAATGAAGAAGCGGAAA
>CAUJKL010000793.1 GCA_963204995.1 Planctomycetota bacterium
CAATTGCGCAAAATGACAGACAACTGCCATCCTACTCACCACCCTAATACCCGTGTCAATATCGAATTTTCAACTGGCCAGTCCCGCCCACGTAGTGCAGCGAGTAGTTGGCCAACAGGCCCAGAGGCCGGTCATCGAGAGTCTCGATCGCGAGAAACGCGATCTGGGGATCGATGGGACTGGCGGGCTCCAGCAGATCGTTGCGGTTGCCCGGATTCATCTTGGCCTGCTCCAGCTCTCCGAAGGGACTGAACGCCGCACTGCCCGGTTTCAACAGCCACCGCCGGCTAAACACCTGGCCGGGCAAGTCAACTGTGCCCCAGGCCAACCGTGCCGGCTGGAGGTTGTGAATTGCGCTTTGCACGCCGTCGGCAATCCGATGGGCCACGAACTGTTGGTACTCAGAGAATTCCTGTTCAGGTTGGAATGGATTCTTCCAGCGGGCACTCACCGACGAATGCGTATGCGTGCAGGACATGAGCATCCGATCGGCCGGCAATCCGGTCGCCTCGGTCACCTGCCGCTTGGCCTCGTCCAACACCTCGCGGCTGATATAGATGTTGTCGATGACGACCAGCGCGATCCGCGTGTCGCCGTCGTCCAGCACGAAGCACCGTGCGTGCAGTTCGTCGTGGACGTACTTGGCAGGCGGTGGAGTGCCGAAGTTGCCGACCAAGCCATCGCCTAGCCAAGGAGTAATATTGGCGGTGGCCGCCCCCGCCAGCAGCGGTTTCTGGTTGGGCGTTTCAGCGGCGGTCGAAACGATCGGCAGTAAACTTGCCGCCAGGGCCAGAAATGTGAATCGGTACATGCTTACTTCTCCTTGATGTGTTTGCTCGTGCCACTTAATGTTTGTTGGGTGCCTACTTCAGCAGCCACTCGCTAGCTGCAGCTTGCTGTTTCTCGGCCTCGCCGGTGAACGTCACCAGCCCATTGGCTTGGGAAGTGGCCTGATACGCGGCGGTGATCGTTGCAGGCGTTTGGCTTTCGCCAGCCAGCCACAGCGGGCGCGGAGCCTGCAGGGCGATCAAGCCGGGCAGATCGAGATACTTCGCTCCACCGGGCAAGAACATCGGATCACGATAGTCGAGCACTTGGCCAAAACGAAACCCTTGAGTATCGAGCGCGGTGCGGTCAATGGCATCGCCGGCGAGCCCGCCGGCAGCAGCAACGATGGGGCCAGTGCCGTGCCATCCGGCAATGGCAATGGTTTTTAGTTTTGGATTCGGACATGGCCCTTCTTTCGCGTGACGCAGGAAACTCACGATACTCAACACATCGTGCGCGCGTTGGGCAAACAACGCATGGTTGTAGCCAAACGTGTAGCCTGCGAATTCGCGCGGATTGGCAACCACGCGAGTCTGCTTCCCCGCTTCGCCCTCTTGATCGAACAGATCGGCACCCAGCACGGCAGCGCCCGCTTGAACCAGTTTCATCGCCGCGGGGTTTACGCTGCCATCGTCGCTGCAAACTGCGGCCTGACCCGCACCATCGAGCCAGATAACAACGCGGCCATTCCATTGCTTCGGACGCAGCCAGACGACGTGTACTTCCTCGCCGTGGGTCTTGTTGAGTAGCGCGCCGGTTTGTTGCAAGTAGTCGCCGCGATCCTGCTCGTCTTGCAGTGCCCATTGCACGTCGCCCGCATTGGCGTAGCTGCGACCGATCAGTACCTCAGCGGCTGGGCGGATAACGTCTCGCAAGCCTTCAGGTGTCGCTGCGGCAGCCCGAAGTTGCTGCTCGGCGTCTGCGGTAAACCACGCGAGTAAGTTGCGTTCGAAATCCGGATCGGCGGCCTGGGGCGCGGGATGTTGGTCGTCCCAGACGGTAAGTTGCTCGGGCGGCAGTGGATCGAAATCCTGCTCGATCACGGGTGCCTGGGCACCGAGCTTGAAATGTTTATTCAGGAACGTATAGAAAGCGGAGCGCGTGACCGCGTTGTAGTTGTGCGGGAAGTGTTCGCCCCGTTTTAGAAAGACGTTGTTCTGCTTGCCGTACGCCGCGTAGAGCTGCTGCAACTCGGGGAAGCCCTTGGTGGCCATCTCCTTGGTCCAGTCGTCTGCGGAGTTCATGCCTTGCGGCTTTGGCGCAGCCAAAGCGGCGAACTCGACATTGCCGGTATTCACACGTAACAAGCTCGCGTTCTCGCAGGTGCAGCCACCCTGCATCGCGGTGCTGACCATGACGACGGGAAAGGAGAGTTTGATGCGGTCGTCGATCGCCGCTAGGATCATCGTCTGGGTACCACCGCCGCTCGCGCCGGTGACGGCGACGCGTTGCGGATCGACCTCCGGCAGGCTGAGCAGGAAGTCGAGTCCGCGGACGGCGTTGAGCGTTTGCAGGCCCATGACATTCTGGCAATGCGACTCGGCCTGCGGGCTGAACAGCCCCCAGTCCTTTGTCGTGTTCATCTCAGGCCGCTGTTTCGCAAAACCGTGGACAAGCTCACGCGAAAGCTGAATCGAATCCGAATCGCCGAGCATGTCCCACTGCCAGACCACGCAGCCCATCTGGGCCAGTTGGCGACACTGGGACTGGTAAGTGCTGCGCCCGGCCCGTTCAAACCGTTCCGCCCCGTCGGCGATTTGGTTGCGCAACGTGTTCTCGGGCGTCAGGTACAAACGCGCATCCTTGCGGTGGCCGTGCGCGAGCATGACTCCCGGCACTTTGCCCTGGACATTTGTCGGGCGGTACAAATTGCCCGTGACGAAGAAACCGGGTGCGCTCTCGAAATAGACCTTCTCCACCGTGTACCCATCACGCTCGATCTTGCCGTGAACCACCGGATTGAGAGGTGTCTTGGTCGGCATCGGCCAGAGACCGGTCGCCACCAGAATTTGTCGCCGTACGTATTCCTTGCGCTGTTCCCACTGGTCGAGCGATTCCGGCGGATTGAAGGGGAAGTAACCGTTCAGATCCTTGAGCGGCTGATGGCGGACGTCTGCGGCGGAAGCCGTCACAGCGACGCACAACAGAACGACGAGAGCGATGAAGTGTTTCATGGTTTGATATTCCTGTTCTATCAAGCAGTTTCCCGCAACCTTTGCCGGTGTCAGGATGACTTTCCTGTAGCTCGTTTCCCTTAGGCATGTGACTAACGGCGTTTCAGCCTACGCAGGCTCCACCTAGAATGCAATCGTTCGTCAGTCAGGGCTCGATATCATCGCCACAGTGGGCATCTTCCGCTCAACCTCGAATTAGCGACACGACAACACCCACGATGGGACATACCGAGGGGACAAAGAAATCAAAGGGGTAGGACTCGTTGGCCAATATAGTGCCCCTCGTCCAGCATGTGGCTGAGTTCGTGCATCACAACCGGTAGCAAGTCGTTCGATTCTTGACTTCGATTTCCGATTGGACGAATTGCCGGAACAGCGATGTGCATTTGGCCACTGGACACTCACGGCAAGACCGACTACCCTCCTTAGCTTTAGTAGCTGCATGGCACAGGCGGGGATGAATCATGTCGGATTTGATTTGTCGATCTCAAGAGGCATTGGCCGTCGATCTCTCGTTACCGAAATGGCAGCGATTGGAGTCGATGCTGACGGCGTTTTCCGGACTGCAATTGTCCGATCTTGACTACGACATCCGCGACAAATTCGAGGAAGGCATCGCCAGAGTCAACCATGTGCTTTCGCGATACGAGCTGGAAGCATCTGACGATTACCGGAGTTTGAGCGAGGCCGATCTTGACGAGGCATTGGCTGCCGTGACTGACGCGGCGACGCGAGCGATTGATGACGAGTTGTCACGGATTGTCCTTGATCTCGACGCCAAGAGCGGGAAACTGCCGGTCGCTGCCATCGAAGAGGCGCGGCAGCATCGCGAACTAATCATCCCGCACCTCGTCGATGTCATTCGTGAGGCGTATGCAAGGGTGCAAAGGGACTGCCTGGAAGGCAACGCCCATTTCTTGGCCTTCTTTCTGCTCTCCGAGTTTCATTCGGAAGAAGGCTTCCAGATGATCCTGGACGCGATGTCGTTGCCTGGTGAGTGGCCGTTCGGCTTGTTCGGTGACGCTGTCACGGAGACGTTCGCCAGAATTCTGGCCCAATTTGCCGGCGACTGCCCCGAACTGCTCGACGATATGATTGCCAATCGAAATCTGAATGAATACGTGCGCTGGGATGCGGCTCAAACGTACATTTACCTGGTCCGCGACGAACGGATGCAGCGCGACGAAGCCGTCCAGCGACTCCGCAAACAATTGCGTCATGCTCTCGATCAAAGCGACGTCGAAATCATCACGCCGCTCGTCAGTGAACTGGCCGGGTTCGGTGCCCACGAGGCCCTGGAGGAGATTCGAGAATCGTTCGAAACCGGTCTAGTTGACACTTTCATGGTCGATTTCGGGACCGCGAAAGAAATGATCGCGGACAGCGAATCGACATTCCGCAGGTCGATTGAGTATTGTCCGCCAACAGGCATTAAGGACACGATCGCGGAGCTACGGATTTGGGCTTCCTACGACGAAGAGGCTAAAAAGCCGTACCGCGAGCCGCATCGCTCACCTCAATCTGTGCCCGGCCTGGCACCTGTCATGGCCTCGAGCGTCGCCGCGACCGGCAGCGGACGCGTGGGACGCAACGAACCATGTCCCTGCGGCAGCGGCAAGAAGTTCAAGAAGTGCTGTATGCACTGATCGTGAGCGACTTCTCCTGTCGGCAAACACTAGCTGACTGCAGGACGGACGCCTCGTCCGTCGCTTTCCTGATGGACGGACGAGGCGTCCGTCCTACGTTGGCTGCGGCTTCGACGCCTTAAGCTGGGGATGCCGTGCTGGCGTTGAAAGGAAGCTCATCCTCGAACGGAGTCGCTCATGCCCGCTAACTCACTTGTCCAGGCGTATACATAACTCTCGCCCGCCGATCGTCATGTTGATTTCGTCACGTCAGGACTTAATCTCGCTCCACTTCAGTTCGTGCGGCATGACCTGCTTCTGGATCGAGACTGCGGCGGCGAGTCCCGCGGCTTCGCCCATGGGGACGGAGTTCCCGGTCACTCGATAACTGGAGTGAGCGATAAAGTCGCCGCTAATACAGCGACCGGCCAGCAGCAATCCATCGACATCCTCGGCAATCAGTGCGGGATATGGGATGTCGTACGGTTGATGACCGCCCTGTTTGAACGCGAGATTGATCTCCTTGTTACCGTGCGAGTTCAAGGCATGCACGTCGATTGGAAATTTCGCGGTACAGACGGCTTCCTGATGCTTGAGACCGATGGCGAGATCGTTCGCTGTGATTTTGTAGCGACCACGAATCCGTCGACCTTCGCGAACCCCAATCTGTTCGGCGGTCGCCACCACGGCAATGTTTTTCCAAGGGCCACCGATGCGGCGCAGGCCGCTAACCAGCTCGTGAATCTCGCGACGAGCACGGATCGTCGATTCGCTAATCGCATTCGCGTCGAATGCGGATACACCATACTCGTGATTGGTCATGATCGAAAAAATGTCACTGTGCAAATGTCGCAGCGTTGGCCCACGGTAGGATGGCGACAGCCCGTGTTCTTCCATTAACTCCAACAGCAAGCGTTTTGCCGCCGGTGCTGTTTCTCGGATGTAGGGACGCACGGCATCGGCATCGATGCCGGTCAACAACGCCAGCATTGACATCGGTTGGCACTCACAATCTTTTCCCACGCCGAGATCGAAACGACAACCTGCATGGGCCGCCAGATCGCCGTCACCACTGCAGTCGACAAATCGCTCGGCCAGCCAGGCTTCACGCCCCGACTTGGATTCGGTCAACACCGCCACGACGCGGCGATTCGAGTCCGTGACGGCACCGACAAGTCGCGTGTGCAAGCGAATCTTCACGCCCGCCTCTAGACAAACGTCTTCCAACACGAGTTTGGCAATTTCAGGATCGTAAACGGTGCCGCCGGTCTGATTCGCCACCGCGCTACCTTGCGTCGCGAACCGATGCAGCAGCTCGGCCATGATCCCGGACTTGTTCTCGGCATCGAGAATCTTGGTCAACAGCCCCGCAGTCCAGACACCGCCCAAACAGCCTGCGACCTCGATCAATTGGACCGTCGCTCCGGCACGGGCAGCCGCCAAAGCCGCAGCGATTCCAGCCGGTCCACCGCCACAGACGAGCACCTCGGTTTTTCCCACTACGGGAATCGCTCGCGGTTGCTCGAGCAAGTACTGAGCGTCTGGGGAAAGTTCTGCTTGCGTGCGCAGCACATCACCGCTGACGGGGTTTGCAACGCGGATTCCCGAGTTCGTTTCCGCCGCCCGGGTATCCGGCGAAGTAAGCGAGGCAGAGACAAACAAGCCGCCCGCGGTGGCTTGCAGGAAGCTTCGGCGTGACGCAACGCTACGGTCCATAATCTTGCTTCATGGTTAGGGGTTTCGATATCGTCGTTAACATGGGAGTGGCTCCACCGCGGCAAATAAGCTAATTCTGGAGAGGACTCCAATCCTCGTCGTTTGCGAGTTTCCAGGTATCCCCGCCATCGGGACTCGTCAGCAGCATACGGCGGGAGCCGACATGGTCGTTCCGGTAGAACCAGAACGTTGACCAGTAATCGTACGATAGAAACAATCGGCCCATGCGATCGATGGTCAAGCGATGATAAAAAATGCTGTACTCTGAAAACGGCGCGACAACCAGCGGCACCGGCGAGCTCCACGGTTCTCCCGGTCGTTTCCGCGAGTAGGCCAACTCCGCATGGTGGCTGGCGGGATGCGGCAGCTGGCCACTGCGCCACATACGAAAGACCGAGTGTAGCGTGCCATCCTGGCCGGAGACTAACCCGATGTAAGTCTGTCGCGCATCGACCATCGGTTCCGGCACGGTCCATCCCGCCGCAGTATCGTTCGGTTTCGTTGAGCGAGCATACGGGAAAGGTTGGCCATGCGTTCCAATCAGCAAATGCAAATAGCCTTCACCATCGATCGTGATACTGGGCGAGTTGTGAACGTCATTGGCTGGCGGACCGTAACCGACCAGTGTCGCATCGCTCAGTTGTTTCGTGTTGCGATTCCAGGTGGCCGCGTACCCAGGCACGCCGGGCACTTTCGTTTGCGGATCGGTCGCTTCACCCCAGACGACATGCACCCGGTCGTCATGGGAAGCGACGGACGACGGGATACCGGAATGCGAGGATAAGCCGATGCACTGCTTTGAAATTGCCACGGGTTGGCCAATTGCAATTTGCCCATCCCGCTTTTCCGGCAGAAACAAATCCAGGTCATGCACTTGCCGCCAAATCAAGCGAGGATCGGAAGCCGTCCGCGCATATCGCACAATCGGCGGCGGTCCGGTGGTGACGTTGTGTCCCGAGTATTGTTCGATGTCAAACGTACGGGAAAGGTCTTCATGCCCTGGAATCGCCCAGGCCGTGAACGTGACGCCATGATCGGGTGAATGCAGCAGCACGGCGGTTTTGCCGCAGCGACCGAGTACATACAGATCATTGTCTCGATCAAACGCGACTTTGGTGTTGGATGCGACGATGGATCCGTCGCCGACCGCTGCCGTACGTCGGGCAGTACTGAGTTCAGCGGCAATCCAAGCCCCACCGTCTCTGCGCCACAGTTGCTTGTCGGACAAAACATACGGGCGATTTTCTAAATCGAAATAGACTTGATTGTCCGAGGGAATCGTACCGACATATCCAAACTGTTCGTTTTCATGCTGATATGGCTTGAGCGTGATCGGCATGTCAAGCGTTGCTGCAGCTGGAGGCACGCCTCGCTGGACTCGCAACGTCGCAAAGGTTGAAAAACCGGGATCGTCTTCTGGCGTGGCACGCAGGTGAACGATTTGTGATTGCTGCGTTTCTGCGAGTGAAACGGAAACCGAAACCTCCGCCGCGGACTTCGGTCGTAGCGTGACGCGATCCTGCGACAGCGCGGCGTGCGACGGAGGGTTGGGCAACGGCGAGTCAGATGCCTGCAGTTCCAGCAAGATCGTTTGTGGTTGGGTCGAGTTATTATGGATTCGAAAGGTCTGCTCACCGCGCTGGCTATCGGCGAGATAGATCGTTTGCTGATACGGCGTGACTAGCCAACGATACGGAAGCAACGGAAACCATGCATCGCGCTCGGGCGTCCACAAACAAAGGTCTTGATAATCATCACTACGGTCCCAACGAGTGACACCATCGATGTGAATCGTCGCCTGGTAGGTATCCAACTGAATCCGCCACGGCTTGTCACCTCGTGACGGGTCTGCGGAAATCTGACAAGACGCCTCGCCCTGAGCGTTGACTGACATCGTTTGAACGAGGCGATCATTCTGATCCAAGACAGAAACGGATCCAAGTTTCTTGGCGAGGCCGGATAGGTTGATTTCAAACGCTTTACGTCGCGGAAGAAAGCAGACACTGCCTGCATGTTCAGGGGTGGCCACGACGATCGGCTCTTCGTGAGCCGCATCACGATGTCCGCGTGAGGTTTCGATGAGATACTTGCGGCAATTCGTTCGGAAACCCCAGTGCATCATCGTGCCATAACGGTCATTCGATACCGTGATGTTGAGCGCATAGACCCCCTTTCGCCGGACCAGCGTCGAAAAACGAATTCGATTTGTCGGCCCCGCCTTACGGTCGCTTGACAGGCCGTCGTCGGCAATCAGCAATTCCTGGACGACACTGCGATCCGGTGCGACCAGAATAGCTCGTAACTGAGTCGGCTGGCTGGAGCGATTGATATCCTGCTTTTGCACATCGACGATCAATTCGCCAGGTTCGGCCAGGAGGTAAACGCCTCCCACGCCACCGAGCCGCAGCGTGATATCACCCTGATTCAAGTCGTCAGGTATTTCGTCTTTCGCGACGACCACAGGGCCGGAGAATAGTACGATGAGCAAGCCGAGGCATAGCCGCGGTATGAAAGGTTTTCGCATCATGGTTTCCTGTTTACGAGGTTTATGGGTTCCCAGGCAGAGCCCAACGCCGCGAACGATTCTTGTCCGTTCGGAACTTGCCCCCGCTTTGGCGTACTAAACTGACACCTCAACGGATTGCCGCATTTCCTCTACTTCGACCATGTTCGCCTCATGCAGGTGGCGATTCCGTTCCTTCCGTTGTTCCCTCCGAAAAGAAAGTCGTAGCCCTCCAACGCCAACCGTGACACAAAACTACCGCGTCAAAAATCGAGACAGAAACATCGAGGCAGAAAGATATGCGAATCGGACACTTCTCGCTGATCACCACCAACACCTTGCGTTTCTCGTACTCAATGAAATGGTACTCGAAGGCCCACGGTCGAGTCGAGTACGAGTACCGCCGATGGCTGAGTACGAGTACGAAAAAGTAAGGTATGACCGCATATTCAGCCCTAACGGTGGTGGCGTTCACCGAAAAGTGGCGCGAATCGAGGATTTTTCTGTCTCCATCTTTCTGTCTGGAGGGCTCTGCCTCGCCCGCGCCAGCCGCTGTCGCCTCCAATCTGCCCGCAGCAGTAGAAGTCGCATTGCCAAGCAGAGCCTGAGCGGCAGTGTGTTCCTAGGCGGAGCGAGATGGAGCCTGGGAACGAGATTTTCTCACTCAAAAAACGGTCCCTCCAGAGCTTCCAGTTCTCCAGAGGCGTCCGGCTTGTCCACTGCAATCTCACCGCTGTTCGCATTCATCAGGTTAATCTGCCATCGGTATTTGCCGGGTTGCAATTTCGAAATATCCAGCACCACTTGTTGCTGGTCGCTCGACTGCAGAGGCCACTCATCCTGGACAGCGACTTTACCGCTTCCTGTTTCCGTGAGCGTCATCTTCACCCGGTGGCTATCCACCAGGATTGCGCGTGTTCCCATCAGATTGAGTGATATCGGCAGCGATCGACGTGGCAGCATGATGACCTGCTCGACCTCTGCCCTGGCGATCACCGGTTCGGTGAAAGCAAACAGGCGAATACCGCCAATATCAATGGTCAACTTCGTCTTATCGGGAAAGTCACTTTCCGAGATGAAGATCTGCGCATACGAAACCGATTTCCACGGCTCAGCACCGACCGCCGCTTCACTCATCAGATCGGCAATTGGAAAACGGAGTGGAATCCAGACCCGCTGTCGGTCACCCAGTTCGCGTCGCGTTTCGATCAGTCGTTGCTCGGATGCATGAGAACCCATGGTAAATCCCAGCGGCGTCGAGTCATCCGCTACCTCGTCGCGATCCGAATCCACGCGCACCATGAATTCCAGAATATCCCACGCAGCCAGATCGAGTTCGCCCTTGGAAAACTGCCTCCTCATCCGGGGCCAACCGACCGGGTAGGCTCCTCCTTCCCCGCCATCGAGCCGATGGTCGATTCCGACCTTCCAGCGCATTCCGGGTCTGCCCTCGAGGCCCGCCTCGTCGGTCACCTCGATCTCTCCCTCTTTCGTTGAATTCTTCCACTGCGAGAAATCCTTGCCGAGGTCTTCCGTCCGCACCTTGTCCAGCGCTATCGCCCGCTCAAGCGGCGTGGGTTTTGCCTGCACCTTTCCCGTATCCTGCGTCACGTTTACGGTCACCGACGGTGCATCGCCTTTGCGAACTAGCGGAAAGGCTTGCAATTCCTGGATCGATTTCGCTAGTGTCCAGCGTCGGGCATTGAATTCGTCCGACGGCCACATGTCGTCTTCGAGATATTTCTGCTGGACTTCAATCGCGTCCCAGGTTTGTTGCAATCGAGCTTGTGCTCGCTGGATTGCTTCCAGACATTTCTTGTCTTGACTCCCTTGCCGCTCCCATACCGCTTGCTGCAAAGTGTAGACATAACGCGCATCGTCAAAGCCCTCGCGAAAACACTCCCAATAGATCGCCGGAATCACCTCACCGTCGTCACCAATGCGGTTGCCCGCTCCCGAATGTTTCCCCCGCAGATAGTCAAAGGGATCCGGTGCCGGTGTCCATGACCAATGCCAGGGAATGAGTGTCGTGTATCCACTGCGCCAGAAACCAAAGCCATAGGTCATCCGGCCTCCCTTGCACATCACTCGCCGGTTCTTGATCTCGCCAGCATTATGATTCGGATAGCTCCAGAACTCGTGTTGTTGCTGGGCAATGATTTTCTCATAGGCCATTGAATACGGCTGTGAACACCAGACATCGACATAGGGCGCATAGTCGGCCGCATCCGCAGACAGTGGGTTCTTGGTGGCGTAGGTTCGCACTCCGGCGTCCTTCAGTGCCTTGTAAACTCGCCAGCCGAACTCTTTGTGTGATTCCGCGACTTCATCGATTGGCGCAAAGACCATCTCGGGCCAGCCACGTTGTTTGCGCTCGGCGTCAAAGGCACGATACGCTTCGGTGACCTTGGTATAAAACGCCGGCGGCGGCATGTTTTCGATCCGCCAATGACTCTCCACTTTTCCACCGGGTGTCATTTTCCGATAAAGCCCATCAATCCCGCCTGTCACCGGAATCGGCCCTTTCAATCCGGCGGCCATCATCCTCTCGATCTCCTCGCCCTGGCTCATCTCCAGACGCTGGGTGCGTTGGTCATACCAGATACTGAGCGTCGGCATCATGTCGAGACCAGCGTCCCTCATCGCTCGATATTCATTCGCGGTTGCCTTGTCGATAAAGGCTTCCTCTTTGCCCTCAAAGGCCACTTTGTTTCTGGCATAGTAGTAAGCCGAATAATGCTTGGCTGGATCTTGCTTTAATGAAAACGGCAATACTCTCAGGGACAGCGGAATCTCCAGCGGCTTTGTCGTAACATCATCTGACACCGTGACAGTTCCTCGATACAGCCCCGCCTTGGTTCCCGCCGGCACATGCACGGTGAGCCACCAACGCTGGCATTCCTTCGCCGGTGACGAATGCTCTGTCACCTGTTCCAGCAGTTCCGGCAGGCGGCGATAGGTTTCTCGGGACGTGTAGCGCGGAAACCCCATATTCCAATAGGTGGCCAGACGAACGCTGATCTGCTCGGCACCAATTTTCCCCGCATCGCCGTTCAGATTAGAAACACGCACCCTCATGTTCTTCAAATCTCTTACCGGATAGAGGCTGAACGTCAACGGTTCGAACTCGTCCTGTGCAGCAAATGCCTGCAACTCGACGACACGCTCATGAGCACGGGGATGCGTGTTGGGATAAACCGGCTCCATGATGGGACGTTGAAACAACAGAAAACCGCGTTCTCGTTCCTCATCGTTCAGCACCGGTTCCACCGCCGTTTCGATAAACGGCATTTCCCGATACGCCTCGGGAACGGTCGGCTGTTGTCGCGCCCGCCGCTGCTGAGCAATACCCAGCTCGCTTCCGGCCAGCACCAAGCACGCTACCCAAACTAGGTCTTTCATCTTCATGTTTGTTTGCCTTTGTTTCGCGGTTACTGCATCGAGTGTTCAAGCGAAAGCTGATGCTCACGTTCATCAGCAACCAGCTTCGTGGTTCGGGTCAGATGATCGCGATCTGTATTGTAGGTAATCACATGCACGTGGTTTTCCAGAGGGAACGACAATAATCACAATTTCAGGTTTGGCAGCCTGCGCGGCGAAGCAGGTTGGCGGTGATTTGCTGCACACGCAAGTCGGGGCCGTGGGGTCGGCTCGAGTGGCTCCAGGGGAGCGTGTGGCCCGGTGGCATACTCATGCCCTGAGCCCAGAAGATAGTGGCGGCGTTGAACACGTAGTTCCCCTTGGGACCGGGATAAATCGTGGCGGTCCACGGCGACGGAGTCACCCCACCCGACCACGCTGTCCCTTGGCCGACGATCTCCAAGCCGGGCAGGTCCGCAGGCGGATCGCCGTGAAACTCCCAGCCGATCAGTCCAGGTATCGAGTCGCCTTGCTTCATCCCGGTGCCGGCAAAAATCCAGTGATCGGGCTGCGTGCAGATCCAGTCACCGCCGCCGTTGACCGGGCGCGAGTTGCGAGCTCCCATCAGGTAGCCTTCATCGGGACCGCGATCCGGGAAAGGCCCGTTCGTCCTGATGCGGTCTTCGGCCCATTGATAGTTTCCACCGTATGGCCCACTACGGTAGATCACTCGATTTGCGCGGCCATCGGTACTCGCTTTGAAGGGAGTGACCCAGCAGACCGAATTGCCGGAGAGAAACAACAAGTTCACACCTGCATCGCGCAGGGCCTCCACGCTGCGGTATTGGCGAATGTCCCAATACTCGTCATGGCCAACGCTCAAGAAGGTTTTACACTTGCGAGCGCGATCGGGAGTCAGCAGGTCGCTATTGGAGCAGTAGCTCACATCGTAGCCTTGCTGTTCCAGCCAGTAGGCCAAGGGGAACTCGAACGTCAACCATG